>JANLTA010000889.1:0-2559 GCA_031362705.1 Gemmataceae bacterium
CTTCTCCATCGAAGCGCTTGCAGACTGCCGGCGCTCGGTCATATCGCCCTCCTGAATATCTAGCGATTGCGCGCCCGAAATGCGGCCCTGCGAAATGTCCCGCGCTACCTGACTAGCCGCGTAGCACATGACCGCCATCCATGCATCATCTGGAACGGTCAGCGAGTAGCCCCACTTGCCAATCACCGATACCAAGTTCCTGCCTTCTACCGCGCCAACATCCGGCACGTACAGGAACTCAATATATTGATATGGCGCGCCCTTCAGCGCCGCGTTCGCGGGCCGCCGCCAGTAGTCCGTGGCGTGCACCTTCGCCACGCCATTAACCGTAACGCTCGTGAAGCTCACGATGCCATTATCGAAGTACACGCGATACGGGTACGCATAGGGCGAATCGAATACGTGCGTCGTATCGCTACCGGTCGACAAAAACGGATGGTAATCTGTTGCGCCGTTCCATGCCTCGATTGCCGCCTCCAGGTAGTCCGTTAGGATCGTATTACTGGGCGGCGTAATACCAGCGGCCGTCAAGAGCGCCGATAAATCCGCAGCCACTGGCCATGCTGCAGGCACGCTACTTGACCCTCTTCGTTGTCACGGCCTTCGTCGCAGGTGGAGCATCGATGGCCTTAGCCTCAGCAAGCTCAAACTCTAGCGCAGGCTCAGCAGCAGGCTTCGATCCCGCGCCGATCCCATCATCTGGGACATCAAGCCCCAAGCGCGTGGCCTCGCTCATCGGTATCCCGCCGCCCGCGCAAACCAGCAGCTTCTCTGCCGACTTATCGCCCTTCGCCACGACGCCGCCCTCAGCATTGAGGTAGATGTTGCGGTCCGCTATCCACATTTCCACTGCGCTTCTCCTCGTGATCGTTACAATCATTTCGCCCACAGGGGTAAATGAAGGCCCGGCATGCTCACCTCGACAGTTGTCAACGTTGCATACCGGGCACCTCATTAGTTGCTAGGCCTGGGCCGTCCAAGTGCCCGTAAAGGCCCATACCTGCCACTGGCCCGCGATGCAGCACTCGATCTCAACGCCTTCGCCAACGGCGTCAGCGGTAAGGTACTTGCCCGCCGCGCCCTGCACGCCCGAAGAGGGCAGCGCGATAGTCTCGGTGCCGTTGGGGTCGATGCGTAGCTCCTGCACCGCGCCGACGAGGAACTTGTAGCGCTGCCCGACGGTCGCCGCAGGCAGGCTAAACGTGATTGCGCCAGCGGCTCCAACGGTGTTGAAGCACTTACCCTGGTCAGATTCCGCAACGACCGTGTAGGCCGCTGTTTTGGCTTCGACATCAATGATGCCCTTGCCAGCATTCGTGTAGCTGTTTCCCATGATGTCTCCTTATGAGGCCGAAGCCGGGACGATACCGCCCGAGCCGCCTGCCGCCGAGTCATTGCCGAATTGGCTGTTGAACGTGAAGAACCCGTCGCCGATTGTGCCAACGAGCGTCGCCTCAGTTACGGCCGTTTCCGCCGGAACCAAGAACCCGCAGTCTTTCGCGTAGCCGGTCGCCGCCGCTACTAACTGGAACGGCTCGGAGCCGCTCAGCGCGCAGTAGCCGGTGCACCGAAGCACGCGCAGATTCGCGGCGGCGGTAGTCCGGTTGTGCACGCACGCCGTCTCGAAGTTGCCGTAAAAATCGCAATCCTCGATGGTCACGTGCTCGCTATCAACAAGGTACACGCCGCCGGTGTTTGCGCCGCCGTCGGTACCAGCCGGGTCAGTCGGCTGCACAAACCTGCAGCGCCTAACCGTCGTGAAGTCCTTGGTCGTTGCGATGTTGACAAACGAAGTCGCCTCTAAAGTCGAGCTCGTCACAAAATCGCAATCCTCGATGGTCGCGTAGTCCGCATTTACATCGACCATCTTCACAAGTGAGTCAATCGCGCCAACGAAGCGAAAGTTCTTGAGCAGAACGTTTGCCGCGTTAATGCGAAGCGTCGCGGTTGTCGCGGTATCCAGCGTCAGGGTCGGCTTCCGAGAGCCGCGCCCGAGGCCGATAATCGCAACGCCCGCGTCCGCAATGTCAATAGCAGCCGCACTCGAAATCGTCTCGGCGTGCTGGTCGTTGACGTAAATGATATCGCCTGCGCTCGAAAGCGCCAGCGCCTGCGCAATCGTGGCGACGGCAGAGCCCCAAGCCCTGCCGTCATTCCCACTTGCGCCTGCAACTGAATCGACGAACCACTCCGTCCCCGCAGTCTGAATCGTCCGACCTTCGTTTGACCGGCCGACTTTCGTGTCAAGGTATGCCATTTGATTTACCTTCCTTTTAGGCCGTCAGGTCGCAGTCGACGAACGCCGCCGGGCGAAGAACGCCGAACGCCGCGCGAAGCTCGCACAAAATCGCCACCAGGTTCCTGATGAAGAAGTCGCTATGCGAGTCGCTAATGAGGATGTTCGCAACCTCGCGGTCCCAGAGGACGGCAAGTCGCCAGTCCGCAACAACCGTGAAGCCCACAGTCATTGCCTCCGACTCGACCACCGGCAAGCCCCAAAGCCTCGGAGTCCCGATTACTTTCGGGCCACCGAAGTAGTAGCCAGCCTCATTGTCTTGC
>JANLTA010000907.1:0-6295 GCA_031362705.1 Gemmataceae bacterium
CCAACTTCACCAGCCCGCTTACCCAATTGAACCTCTTCCGCCTCTTCGGTGATGCCGACGGCGACGGCATCGTCGCTGCCAATGACTTCATCCAGTTCCGCTTGGCCCTGGGCGGCAGCACGGCCATGTTTGACTTCGATGCCGACGGCGCGGTGGCGGCCAGCGACTTCATCCAATTCCGTCTGCGATTTGGCGGGTCGATTTGATTTGATTCAGCGAACGGTCAGGTCGCTTGCGAACGATTGGTAGTCCGGGCGGGCCTTGAGTGATGCCAGGTCGGAATCGTTTTGCATGTTGGTCACATTGGCGGGGTCCTTAAAGAAGCCGATGGTGCGGCATTCAGTGAGGCACGCCATGGCTTGTTTGGCAAAGTACTCGGCGCAGCTTTCGCGGTTGCTTTCGGCGCGAGCGCGATCGGCCTTGGCCAGGGGAATCGCACGGCTATAGATGCATGCGAGGTTGTACCTGTTGGTGCCGTCTAAGCCCCGGCGGGTAGCAATAGCGGCCGCTTCATCAGTGGCCGTCGCATAGTCGCCGAGGTTGATGCGGGTGAACATGCGGAGAACTGCGATCTGATTTCGTTGTTGGTCGTTCAGCGCGACTGAAACCGCGCGATCCCAATCGCGCAACGCTTCCGCGTGGCGGTTCAATTCGATGAGCGCCTGGGCGCGAGCACCGTGCATCGCAAACCTGGTGTCTCGCCCATTGCTCCATGTCGGCTCGCGCTGATCGACGGAATCGAGTAGTTTCTCGGCGCGGGCGAAACGATCGAGCATTTCCTGGGTTCGCTTCGCCGTTCGCAACAGGTTAGCGAAATTGACATTCGCGCTCGCCAATGCGGAGGCTGAGTGAAGACCGATCGTCGGGTGGTCGGTGAGCGGCTGCAAGAGACTCTCGATCTCCTTGTAATGGGCAGTGGCTTCCTCCAACCGTTCGTGGCTTAGAGTTAAAAGGCCGAGACTGATCTTGCATTCCGCCAGGCTGACCGCCGCGTACGCTTCGTCGGGTCGCGCTTGGTGGTCCTGCACCCAGAGTTCGGTGGCCCGGCGATAATACGCTTCGGCTTCTCGAACGTCGTCACGGGCCAGGCTGCCGTTGCCCAAGTTCAGGAGAGTTTCCGCCAATGGTCGATTGCGAAGAGGGTCGCCGGTGTTTTCGGCGGCCAGTTGTTCGCGGATTGTCAGTGCCTTGAAGTGAGACTGTTGAGCCAAATCTCGATGTCCGAGCTTGTCGTGCAAAAAGCCGAGGTTGCTGTAGCAAAGGCCGAGCGATCGGCGGTATGGGAAGTTGTCGGGTTGCGCGGCAACCAGTTTCTCCAAAATCGTGCGGCCATTGAGCAAATGCGGTTCGACCCGATCAAGCCGGCTTTGCAGCGACAGTTCTATCGCGGCCGCCAGGTGGGCCGATGCCAGGTCGTAACGCACCTCGGGATCGGCTTTGTCGGCGTTGGCGGCGGCGCGATAAAACGCGATAGCATCTTCCAGTTGCCGTAGGCGGACGTCGGTCACGCGACTGGTGGACCTGACCGTGCTCGGGGCACCGTGGACCAAAACCTGGCGTAGCGTATTACGGGCCTCGCGGTAATGGTCGGCGGCACGGCGTTTTTCGCTGTCGGCACGATCCGCTTCGGCCCGCAGTAGCCGGTTGTGGACCGAGACTCCGATGAACGCGGAGATTGCCGCCGCGATGCCAAGACCGACAATGGCCGCTTGAGCGGGCCGCCGACGGATCCATTTGTGTGTCCGCTCGATGATTCCGGTTCGGCGGGCGGAGATGCTCTCGCCGGCTTGAAACCGATGTAAATCGTCGGCCAATTCGCTGGCGCTGGCATAGCGGCGAGTCGGCTCCTTTCGCAAACATGTCAAACAAATGGTCTCCAGATCACGTGGCGTGCGCGGCTGAATTGTGCGAACAGAGACAGGTTCATCGGTGCGAACCTGCTCAAGCGTTTCCAACAGGGTGGGGGCACGGAACGGCGGGCGACCGGTCAAACATTCGTAGAGGATCGCGCCCAAGGCATAAATGTCCGCGGCCGGACCGACGGACGCGGCGTCACCGGTTGTTTGCTCCGGGGCCATATAGCTGGGCGTACCCAGCAACGCGCCGGTGCGGGTCGGACCGTCGGGCGCATTGATGAATTTGGCGAGCCCGAAATCGGCAATCTTCGGTACAGTGTCTAGTGGACAGTGGCTAGTGGCTTGTGAAGGATGAGTTTCACCGTTCTCTCCGGCCATTAACACGTTGGCCGGTTTCAGATTGCGGTGGATGATTCCCTGATTGTGCGCATGATCCAGCGCTCGCGCCAGGGATTCGATCAGCGCGGCGGCAGACAGTGGCGCAAGCGGATGACCTGACAACCGCTGCGACAGCGTGCCGCCGGCGACGTATTCCAGGGCGAGATATGGTTGCCCATCGCGCTCACCGACTTCGTAGATTTGTACGATATTGGGATGCCGCAACCGGGCCACGGCGGCGGCTTCGGCGCGAAAGCGAACGCTATCTTCGGCAAACACCGGCAAGCCGCCGCGCAACATCTTCAAGGCGACGATGCGATCAAGCGCGATTTGCCGGGCTTTGTAAACGATGCCCATGCCGCCGCGGCCGATTTCTTCCAGCAACTCGTAGCCGCCCAATGTCGTGCGCGTCATCGGCGGCGCCGGCGTCCCATTCGCGGTATGGTGCAAACGAGCGACCAGCGCGTCGTCTGGTGCCATTTCCAAGATACGCCGGCAGCCATCACAACCCGCGACGTGCTCTTCGATCGGCGCGGATTTCTCATCCGACAATTGGCCAAGGCCGAATTGAGTTAAGACATGCGCATCAGGATGGATATCAGTGGCAACCATCAGACGATTTCGGTTAGCGACGCTTCGCAGAAGCGCCCGTTTAATCCGTCAAGCCGCGGGCCTCGACGCGCAGGCGGCGGAGTACCCGCGATTTGGCGATGAGCGCGGCATTGGGGGTGATTCCCAATTCGGTGGCGACCTCGGCGGCGGGTCGATCGTCGATCACCTGCCCGCGAAACGCCAGCCAAGTCGGTTGTGCGAAATCCAGTTCAATCAGTTCCAGCAGTCGTCGGGTGATGTAATCGTCATGCTCGCGATCCCAGATGCGGTCGAGGTCGCTGGCCGGGTCTTCGAGCAGAGTCAACATGTCATCGGTACCGGTCGGCGTTCGCGTCTGTTGCTGTCGCCAGTAACCCTTCAAGCGGTTGAAGAGGATCGCACGCAACCAACGGCGAAATGCTCCGGGCCGCTCGCTGTGTTGAAAATCCCGTACTTCGCTCGCCACGACGGTCAGAACCTCCTGCACGAAATCATCGGCGTCGGCCTGTGGCACCTGATAGCGGCGCAGCCAGCCGTGCAACCAGGGCGAGTACAAATCGACCAGTCGTTTCCACGAGACTTGATCCGCCGAGTCGCGCAGTCGTTCGAGTAGGCTTCGTGAAGTTTCGTCCACGTGGCGGCTCCAACCATCAGTACACATGGTCACTGCCAGCCTGTCAATCCCCGGGGAAATGGAAAAAAGTCGAATTGGTGACAGGATCGGCATGTTCGCGCACTCTCATCATAGTTGTGTTGATTGCCTACCCCAAGGTGTGGCCATGGTCCGATCGCGCTTCCGCCGGCTTGAACTACTGGAAAACCGTATCGCTCCAGCCATTTTCGAGTTTGTCGACCCGCATCCAGGTTCCGGCAACCAGTTTGGCGCGACCGTGCGGCCTTTGTCCACCGGCAACGTCGTGATCACTTCGCCACTCGACGACTTCGCGGCCCAGGATGCCGGCGCAGTGTATTTGTTCAACGGCACGACCGGCGCGCTCATTAGCACGGTCCGCGGCTCGACGGCATTCGATAACATTGGCATCAATGGCGTCGTCGCGCTCACCAACGGCAACTATGTCATCCGCAGCGCGAACTATAACAACGCACCGACCACCTTTGTCGGGGCGGTCACATTCGGCAACGGGATCACCGGAATCAGCGGTACGGTGGGGGCGGGCAACAGCCTGATCGGCGGTACCAACAATGACCAAGTGGGCGGCAGTGCCACGACTGTGTTGCCTTTGACCAACGGCAACTACGTCGTGCGCTGCCCTATCTGGGACAACGGCGCTGCATTTGATGCCGGCTCGACCACCTGGGGCAATGGCACGACCGGAGTGAGCGGAAAGATCGACGTCACCAATAGTCTGATCGGTTCGACATCGCAAGATGCCTTTGGCGTCTCGTCTGTGGTTGCCCTCACCAACGGGAACTATGTAGTCTCCAACCCGTATTGGGACGACGGCATCTCGACTGGCGAAAATGGCGCCGTCACGTTTGGCAATGGGACCACCGGCGTGAGCGGGTTGATCAGTGCCGCGAATAGTCTGGTCGGAACCTCACCGGCCGACTTGATCGGCAATGCTGGCGTGACGGCTTTGTCGAACGGCAACTACGTCGTCAGCAGTCCCAACTGGGATGACACCTCACCGTTCCCCAACCCCTCCATCACCGCCGGTGCCGCGACTTTTTGCAGCGGCACCACGGGTCGCATCGGTTCGGTTAATATCTCGAACAGTCTGATCGGCAAGCTCAATTCGGACAACATCGGCGCCGGCGGCACCACGGCGCTGGCCAACGGCAACTACGTTGTCAACAGCCCGTTTTGGGACAACAAAATTGGCTCGACCCAAATCCCCAATGTCGGCGCCGCGACGTTTTGCAATGGCTCGACGGGACGATTTGGACAGGTCAGCGGCTCGGAAAGCTTGATTGGGCGCGTGACCGACGATCAAGTCGGCAACTTTGGTTCGGTTGCCTTGAGCAACGGCAACTACGTTGTGCGTAGTGCTGTCTGGAAGACCTTCACGAGTGTCATCACTGGTGCCGCCACCTGGGGCGATGGTACGACCGGCACGGCCGGCAAGGTCGATGAGACCAACAGCATCTTTGGCGGCACAGGCAACGACTCGATTGGTAGTGGCGGCATCATCGCCTTGACCAACGGCAATTACGTCGTGCGCAGCCCGTTGTGGGACGGCGGCGGCTTCGCCAATGTCGGCGCGGCGACGTGGGGCGACGGGACCACGGGAACCACTGGCGTCGTCAGTTCGGCCAATAGTCTGGTCGGCAGCTTCACCAACGATCAAATCGCAAGCAGCATCACCGTGCTGACCAACGGCAACTATGTCGTCCGCAGTTTCAATTGGGACAATGGTGCGATCGTCAATGCCGGCGCGGCGACCTGGGGCAGCGGCACGACCGGAGTCGCGGGCGCGATAACGTCCTCGAACAGCCTCGTCGGTAACAAGAACAACGACAATGTCAGCGATGGTGGCATCACCGCTTTGACCAACGGCAACTACGTCGTCGGCAGCGGGTTATGGGACAACGGCACAACTGTCGATGCCGGTGCGGTCACCTGGGGCGATGGCACGAAAGTCATGACCGGCTTGATTTCGGCAGCCAACAGCCTGGTCGGCAACCTGACGAACCACCAAGTCGGCGGCGGCGTGACGGCCTTGGGAAATGGCAATTACGTCGTGAGTACGCCGAATGGCACGAACTCGGTGACTCTCGGCAACGGGACAACTGGCCTCGTTGGCCTGATCGCCAACTCCAATAGCGCTGCCGGATTAATCGGCGACGCCAGCCTTACCTTTGCCGTTGCAGACAATGTCAACAACCAGTTCTATGGCCGTTGGTTGGCTACTCCCACCGGCGGCCGGGTCCGCATCGGCTCGCAGACGACCGGATTTGTGCCGCCCTGCGTGTCGAAAGTCGTCATCAACAACGGCGATCCTCAGCGCAGCCGGGTCACCACCCTGAGCGTGGAATTCGACCAACGCGTCCAGTTTAACGCGGCGATGTCCAGCGTATTTCAACTCGCGCGGCAAAGCGATAGCGCGGCCGTGTCGTTCTCCACTTCGACCAACAGCACTGGCCCAGGCACGGTCGTGACCTTCACGTTCACGGCCGGCCCGCTCGAAAGTGGCTCGCTGGCCGACGGCCGCTACACGTTGACCATCAATGCCCTGCAAGTAGACAACGGCTTCTACAAACTTGATGGCGACTGCAACGGCATCGGCGGCGACAACTACCAAATAGTCGGCACTCCCACAAATGGCCTCTTCCGCCTCTTCGGCGATGCCGACGGCGATGGCACCATCAGCACTGCTGACTTCATCCAATTCCGCCTGGCGTTCGGCGGCAGCAGCACCATGTTCGACTTCGACAACGATGGCTCTGTGGCCGTCAGCGACTTCATCCAATTCCGCTTGCGGTTCGGCGGGTCAATTTAGATTTCGGGT
>JANLTA010000918.1:0-5913 GCA_031362705.1 Gemmataceae bacterium
GGCGGTGCCTTCCTTGCTTATGTCGAAGGCCGCAAGTTCGCCTCGCTGGCGCAGATTGACGACCGATGAGTGAGCAGACTAGCGTGAGCCGACCGAAGCGCGGCGTGCCCGAGGGGTTGTGGATTCGCTGCCCCAAGTGCAAAGCGACTATCTACCGCAAAGAGGCGGAAGCGCGGCTCAACGTCTGCCCCGAGTGCGAATACCACTTCTACATGCCGGCCGGCGACCGCATCAATCAATTGCTCGACGAAGGCAGTTTCGAAGAGTGGCACACGAATCTGCGCTCGAAAGACCCGTTGGAGTTCGTGGATCGCATTTCGTATTCGCAGAGGTTAATTGCTGAAGAGAAGAAGACTGGAATGCCGGATGCGGCTGTGGTGGGCAAGGGTTTCATTCGTGGCCGGCCGGTGGTCATCGGCATCACTGATTTTGCGTTCATGGCCGGATCGATGGGTTCGGTCGTCGGCGAAAAGCTCACGCGCGCGGCCGAGGCCGCGACGGCTATGCAGTTGCCGCTGATCTTCGTGAGCGGCTCCGGCGGCGGCGCGCGAATGCAAGAAGGAATCCTATCTCTGATGCAAATGGCCAAGGTGTCGGCCGCCATTGCCCGGCACGACACGGCGGGCGGCCTGTTTATCAGCATTCTCACCAACCCGACAATGGGCGGTGTGGCCGCCAGCTGGGCGCTGCAAGGCGACCTGACCATTGCCGAGCCGGGTGCGTTGATCGGTTTTGCCGGTAAACGCACCATCTGGAATACTGTCCGGCTGGAGCTGCCCGAGGGCTTCCAAACCAGTGAATTCCTGCTGCAACACGGCTTCATCGACCGCATCATCCACCGACGCGACCTCCGGACGGAGGTGGCCCGGTTGATTGATTACTGTGAAAAGTAGTGATCAGTTGTTAGTGGTCAGTGAAGAAAGGGAAGTGCGTGGCGGCGATTGTGGCCTATATTTGTTTTGATGGCATCCGGTACAATGGCGTCATGTGGATTGAATTGCTGAGATCTGACGGGCGCATGAGCATCTTCGGATCGCACTGCCCACTTTACACTGCACACTAACAACGATCTCCGTGGGCTTACTCGAATCCTTCAAAGGTTGGATGAACAACAAAGGACCGAAGCAAGGTCCGGGCGGCAAGTCCGCGCCCAAAGCGAAGAAACGTGGTCCGAAGGTCGATCTCAAGAAACGATTTGAGTTGCAGGGGCGTGTCGGTCAGGGCAGCATGTCGAAGGTTTGGAGGGCGTATGATCGCTCCATAGGCCGAAGTGTTTGCCTGAAGATTCTCGACAAGGAAAAAACAGCGAAGTTTGAAGCTCGGTTTGTCGGCCGCAATAAGCCGCCCGAGGGCGACATTTGCATGTCGCTGCGGCATCCGCACATTGTCAAGACGACGGAGTGGGGCTTCTCGACGGCGAATGAGCCGTATCTGGTCATGGAGTTGATCGAAGGCGTCGGCATGAACTTTCTGGTCGAGACGCGCAGCCAGAAACTGATCGGCCATGAAATCGAAATCCTCACGCAATTGGCCGATGCGCTCGAGTACTTACATCGCCAACGTTACATGCATCGCGACTTATGTCCGCGCAATGTCATGGTGACGAATGAGGGCGTGGTCAAACTCATCGACTTTGGTCTGACGATCCCGTACACGCCCGATTTTTGTCAACCGGGCAATCGCACGGGCACGCCGGATTATCTGGCACCGGAAGTGATTCGTCGACAGACGACGGATCACCGCGTGGATCTGTTTGCGTTGGGGGCAACGGCATTCGAAGTATTTACTGGAGTGTTGCCGTGGGAGCGGTCGCAAGGTTCGATGGAGGCGTTACAGAAGCACATCAACTCGTCCGCCCGCGATCCCCGCGACTTCAAGCCGGATATTGAGCCTGAGCTGCGCAGTTTCCTCAAGAAAGCCGTCGAGCGCGAAGCGAAGGACCGCTTCCAAACTGCCGCGGAGTTTCGTCAGGCGTTGTTGGCGTTGAAGGAACAATAGGCAGCGATAGCAATGGCAGCGGTTTCGATGCGCAGGATACGCGGGCCGAGGTCGATACACTTCCAACCGGCAGCCGATGCCGCTTCAACTTCGTTGATTGTGAATCCACCTTCCGGGCCAATGGCAGCAGTGATACCACCACGCTGCCACGGCCGAGAAACCGTGACAGGGCTCTGCGCCTTTTCTCCCTCCCCCCTTGTGGGGGAGGGAACCGGAATCCTCCCACCCTAACCCTCCCCAACAAGGGGGGAGGGAACCGGAACCCACATGCGCTAGCCACCGGGTGGCCGCTGCAGTTGTTGCGAGATACTCTTCAAATCGCACCACCTCCGCCACCTCCATCAACACGTTTCGGCCACACTGCTTGCTTGCTTCGATCACGGTTCGTCGCAGCCGCTCGACCTTCGGCACAACCACGGCGCGCTCGGTGATCAGTGGTACGAATCGCGTAACGCCCAATTCCGTAAGTTTTTCAAGCAGAAACTCCTCGCGGTCGCCTTTAGGCACAGCGGCGGCGATTTCCAGTTGAAACGACAATTCGCGACTGGGTCGTTCAACTGCTTCGATTATTAATGTGACATCGCGCTTGCTGACAGCGATAACAGTGGCGGGATACTCGCAGCCATCGCCGTTGAATAGGCAAACGGCGTCGCCGGGGCTGGCTCGCATGACCGTGGCAAGATGGCGAGCTTCGGGGCCTTGGAGAATCACCTCGCCGGGTGCTAACGGAAAACTGGTGTAATAACGATTGGCCATCTATGGTAGAGTACGCCACGACCCCGGTCAGCGTCCGCGCTGATCGTTTGCCACATCGGGAGGAACCCGCAATGGCGACTCAGCTTCACTCGTCCACCCGGCAACAGCTCGACGAGTTGGATGCCTTGTTGCAAAAGATGCTCGATCAACCCGGCAAGCCGGCGGAGCCTGTCTCGCGCCCGGCCTATGCGACGGAGGGGGGGGGCAATGCTCCGCCGAAGTCGCCGCACTTTCCGCCGGCTTCCGTGGCCTATGGTGTGCCGCCGGCCGCCGCTTTCGCTGCCGAGACGCCGGTGCAGGCAATTCCGATTCAGAAGCCAACGCCTTCGAATTGGAACATCGATCTCAATCCGCGCGGCGGCAGCTCCGTTCTGGGCGAGCGCAGTCCATTAGCCGAGAAGCTCGCGCCGTACATGGATTCGCCGCAAGCGACGCCGGCGTTTTTGCAGGTCACACCGATTGCCGGTGTGACGACGCCGCCTGTTTCAGCGGCTCGCCGTTTCGATAACGGCGTAGAAAAAACCAGCCGTTACGGTGGCGTGACGGCCATTCCGTTCGTCCGCGATTTCCTTGGTTATTCGGGGCTCGCTATGTTGGCGGCGAGTGCCACATGGGTCGCGCTCATGTGGGCGGGTTGGTTCTAAGTCGTAGCATAGCGGCAGGAATTGCTGCCGCTGCAGATGGCATCGGCGACGTTGGAATCTCCATGTCATCCGAGCCAACCGTTGTCGCGCTGCCGACCCCGTCGAAAATGGATCCGGCGGCGGCGCTTCTGAGCTACCTGATTCCCGGCCTCGGACAACTGGTACAGGGCCGGATCGCCAAAGGGCTGGTGTTTTTCGTCGGAGTCTACGGCCTGTTCTTTTATGGCCAGTTTCTCGGGCAGGGCCGCAATGTTTACTTTGGTGACACGACGACGCAGGCCCAGCAAGCATGGAAAGCGCCGAAGCTCATCGTCAATCTCTTTAATCGACCACAATTTGCCGGTCAGGTTTGGATCGGCATGGCAGCGTGGCCAGCTATCTACCACTATTGGAACGATGCTCCGGTTGAATCGCCGCAACATCGAGCGGTGATCGAACAGCTCGACACGCTCGGTTGGTTGCAACGCACTCAGGTGGCATTGCCCGAAGAGAAGATCAACGATCTTCAGCGCGACGGCGACAAACGCTGGGATCTCGGCTGGGTCTATACCGTGATCGCCGGCGTGCTGAACATCCTTGTTATTTGCGATGCCCTGGCTGGACCGGCGTTCGTTCACGATGTGGAAGAAAAGAAAACTACGGCATGACACTACTGCTTGCTGAGAGCATTTACTGGCATTTTCCCATCCTGCTGGTCACAGTCAGCTTGGTCTACAGTGCCACGCGCTACGAACAATGGCCCGAGATACTGCACGAAGCCGTCACGTGGGGCGGACGAATGGCCTTCTTCCTTGTCAGCATCGGCGTGGCATTGTGGGTGATTCCCATGTTGCCCGTATGGCTTGGGTTGACCATTGCCGCCGTTGTCGCCGCTATCTTTGTCTTCAATGCCGTCCGCGGCGGCTCCACGCCCGATCAGGCAAAAAAAAAACCGGCTTGATCGGCGAGTGTGCCGTCACGTTGGCGTTGATCGCAATGTTGCCGGTGTGGTTAGGGTTGTTTCTCACGGCGATTATTGCTTTCGCCGCAGCAATGGCCGTTGTCATGGTGGTTATGCTAATCGGTGCGCAACTCTTATTAATTCACCCAAGGTCGAGTGCCAATCGACAGTATGAGCGATACGACAGTTGCCAATGATGACTTGCGTTGGGCAGCGCTGTTTCAGCGTGTCCTTGAGCCGGTATTTGTTTTGAATCAGCGCCGGCGCATCATGTTCGCCAACGCGGCTTGGGAAGCGATCACCAAAGTACAACTGGCCGATGCCAAGACGTTGACGTGTACCACGCGCGACACCGGCCATGCGTTAGCGGACTTGGCGAACACGCTTGCGCCGCCGGACGAAGTGTTCAACGGCGTGAGTGTATCGGTGCGTCGACCACTGATCGGGCGCGAAGTTGGCCCGCCGTGGTGGGATATCGATTTTGTTCCGTTGATGGGCGACGGGCAGCCGCTGGGCATCCTTGGCCGCATTCGCCCTATTGAGTCTTCGACCACATCTCCAAAATCGCCGCTGTCACCTCAATTGGCCGAGTTGCGGCAACAAACGCAGCAGCGTTATTCGATGGCGCTATGGGAAAGCGCTGTCCCGGCGGTACGGCGCATGGCGACGCAGGCTCGGCTCGTGGCTACCGCCGGCTGCCCGGCCGCGCTCGTTGGTGAGACCGGAACCGGTAAGCGTACTCTGGCCCGCGCGATTCATGCGCTATCGACTCGACGGGAAATGCCGTTCGTCGGTCTCGCATGTGATCGTCTGCCCGGCGATGTCATTCGAGCTGCACTCGAACAGCAAACCGAAAATCTCGGCATGGTCTACTTGCAAGCACCGGCCGCGTTGCCGCGTGATTTGCAAGCCGAGTTGGCACAACGGCTGGTGGATCGTACCCAAGTGCTACTTGGTTGCCCCAGTGAACCCGCAAGCGATCTTCGTGAGGGCCGGCTGACGGAGGAGCTTTGGGCGGCGGCATCAACCGTGGTCGTAGCCGTGTTGCCATTGCGTTTGCGGCTAGCGGATTTACCGCATTTGGCCGACAAGTTGTTGCGCCGTTGCAATGCCGAGCGTGGCCTGACACCGGCCGCGCTGGAAAAACTGCGTTCGCATTCGTGGCCGGGCAATCTCGATGAACTGGACGATGTGCTGCGGACAGCCGCGACGCGCAGCGACCAGCCGATGATCGATGTCGGCGACTTGCCGTTGTATCTGCGCGAGCCGACCGAGAAAGCTACACCGCGAGAAGCGTTTCCGCCCCTGGACAAGTTGTTGGAACAAGTCGAAGCGCGGATGATTCGGTTGGCGCTCGATCGAGCGCGGGGGAACAAGACCAAAGCGGCGGAGTTGTTGGGAATCTGGCGGCCACGATTACTGCGCCGAATGGAAGCGCTCGGAATTGTGGACACGGGAGAGTGACCCAGCTCTGTCGGTCTTGGTATTGCCCCCCTCTCCCCTTGGGGGAGAGGGGTTAGGGGTGAGGGGTTTGCACCTCCACACGGCAAGCGTCGGGGGGGGGGGGGGGGGGGG
>JANLTA010000933.1:0-2715 GCA_031362705.1 Gemmataceae bacterium
ACAACTGAAAAAACTTTAGTCGTTTCATGTGAAGATACTTCCGCAGAGGATGTTGCCGTATCAAGTGGCGATTGGCTCCCAGGGGCGTTGCCGCGAAGGGCGACGATGTAACGTGACGTTGATTGTCACGCTAATTCGCTGACCGCTGGACTTAAGTTGAAGCCTTCAAGAGAGAGTATCCTAGTGGGACACGCCCAAAGCGACAGGGGCGTGAAGTGCAGAGCTGACCCGGCATAGCCACCGGTATTCATTGCAAGGATTGTATCGCGTTTGCTACTACAGTCAGTTTAGGTCTCAGGTGCCGCCGGCTTAGTCAGCGCTAGTTTTTCTCTCGGCGGTGATGTCTTTAAATGAACCTCGCGAATCAAAGGTATTTACCAGCGATAGCCATACTGAACGTAAAACAATTCGGGCGACACGGCCGGCCCGGAGCGGTCGATGAATGAGCCGGCGAAAAGCTTCGAGTATCCAACAACTAGATCTGAGTGTGCCGACAGATGGAAGCTCGCGAGCAAATCGATCTCAGTGCCCACGTCATTTCCTGAAAGCCCCGTTGGATCGTTGCGCGTGACGCGGCCAGCGGCGTTATAGAGTGCATCAGTTGATTGCGCGAGCCAGAAGCGATGCACTTGCAGAATCGTTGTGATCCATTTGTCGGGATAGGTCACAAATTGCGCGCTGACATCGTGAATGTTCTGCCGGCCAACAAGATCGAGATAGCCAAAATAGTAGTGGCCAAATGGGAACAGCTGCTGGAACGTGCTGCGAGTACTGCCTTGGCCAGGGTTCGCGTCACCGGAGGCCCAGTCGTAATAGATCCAAGCCTGCGGGTTGAGCGGCGCGTCTTTCCAATGATAACCAACACCGGCCGTCGCTGCGCCGGCAACCAAGTCTTGATTGGCCCAATCGCCAAGTTGAAGCATCGCCTCGAAGTCCCACAGCCGGCCGTCGCAATCCCCGGCGTAACGAGTGCCGAGCGTGTGGGCATTGAAGCCGGTCACTACCCCGCCGGTACCAGTCGCCACGGGATTTGTGTTGTCAAGGAACAGATAGTAGAAGTCCGCACTTGTCCCCTTCCGCGGCTTGTAAGTGGTCCAAAGCCCCGCGAAGTTCTGATTGTTGTCCACGGAGTCAAAGTCGTTGCGGTTTTGAATGACCGGCTGCACCCAGAATGCATCGACGTCCAACTTTTCGCTCGTTCGATAGGCGCGCACGCCCTGAAAAGTCCGGCGGGTGTTAGCCCAATCGAGCGCACTGAGCAATCGTTGCGATCCGAGATACATTTCCTGCCGGCCAACGCGCAGACGAACGGCTTCACAATCGATGTCCCCGAGCTTTGCTTCGACAAACAAGTTTTGCGCGTCGCTGCGATTAATGTCGATCGGCAAAGGTTCCGAGTCTTGCCAGAAGCTGTCCGCATAAATGAACTCTGCGAAGATACGGAACTGATCACGGTACCATGTGTCGGCGTACAGCCGCGTCCGAACGAGTCCATAGTTGTTGTCGGTTGCCGTTAGTCGGCTGTCGACTTCATTCATCTGACGAAACCAGCTCTGGCCACCGAATGAGACGAGCCAATTGTCGTTGGGATGAATGCGTTTAAGCGGATCCCAGAAATCGCACCATTGTGCGTCTTTCTTGTCGAGATACCGGAAGTCGGTGTCGTAGAAACTCGGCGGATAAAAGCCGAAAAGCGTATAAGGCAACGGCGGCGGCTTGTCGGAACACTTTCCATTGAGCAGGTCGCTCAGCGAATAATAGCCGCAGTCGGTAGGTGGAACGGTGAAGAAGCCTGGGCGAGGCAGCGGCCGCACCGGCGGCAACTTGGTCCAGTCGAAGCAACACGGATCAGGGGCGGCGGAATCACTCGTCGACTGTTCGAGTCGCGCTGCCTCGGCTGGTTTCTTGGCTGGCTCCTGACCATTCGCTAATGAGCAGCCAAGCAGCATGACGGCGGCAAAGCAGCCGAAGACTTTTACGTTTGTGCGCATTATGGGCGTCCAGTGGCTGAACACGCGAATAACGATTCTATCGGACTGGCTGAGGGCGCAATATCATATCGTTCGCATATGCCGAACCGTCACTGCGAGCCAATCGACCGGGTTATACCGGTTGCGAAAACTTGCAGCCTGTTTCGGGCGTAATTCAGGTTCCAAGGGTGCCAAAGCATGAATGGCGTCCGGCGGTGGCTCGGCTGCTCTGCATTGGCCGTGGCGGCGTGCATTGCCATTGGTGTGACTGCTGGCACCGGCGGCTACACGTTTTGGTATGGCCAAGGCCTTTCGTACCTCAGCAATGACCCGCAGACGTGCGTTAACTGCCATGTGATGCGCGATCATTACAACGGCTGGCAGATGGCCAGCCATCATGCCGTCGCCCACTGCAACGACTGCCACACCCCGCACACTTTTCTCGGCAAGTGGTTCGTCAAAGGCGAGAACGGCTTTTGGCACTCTTACGGCTTCACTCTGCAGAACTTTCACGAGCCGATTCGCATCAGGCCCGGCAACAGCCGGGTGTTGGAAAACAACTGCATCGAGTGTCATCGCGAGGTCGCCGAACCGATTGACCACGAGGCGCAGCGCTCGGGTGCGATCGTGTTACAAGGCTCGTGCGAGGAGGAGGCGATCGCTCCGTACGAGCTGTTCGGCGGTCACATCGACGCCTGGTATCACGGCGGCACCGACGAGGGCGCATCGAACGCCACGATGCTCG
>JANLTA010000861.1:0-7605 GCA_031362705.1 Gemmataceae bacterium
GTCGATCGCATTCGCTTCGTCAGCAACACCGGCAATAACATCCGAATCAACCCGAACACCGGCACTGTGGCGTCGTTTGATCCCGCGATCAACGGTGCGACAACCGGACTGGTCGAAGTTGCCTACACCAACAACTTTGCCGGCGCAACCTCGACACAACTGTTCGGCATCAACGCCGACACGGATGAACTGTTTGAAGTCACCAGCCCCAACAATGGTACGACGGTGCTTGTCGGTTCGTTGGGTGTCGATACCGATGATCAAGTTGGCTTCGATATCTCGTTCGACGACGGCGTGGCCTACGCCAGCTTTACGATCGCGGGCGTGGCCACACTGTTCTCTATTGATACCGCGACGGGCGCGGCGACTTCGCTCGGGACGATTGGCTCTGGGTCACTTTTGATCGGCCTCAGCGCTGCACCTCTGCTCAATGCGCCTCCCGTTGTCACTTTGTCCGGCTCCGTGCAGACATACGATGTTGACAGCGATGTACCGGTCGTGATCGATCCGAGCGCCATCATATTCGATCCTGACTCAACCAATTTCGACGGCGGGACCATGAAGGTCAGCCTGAGCGCAGGCCAAGTGGGCGACCTGATCGACATTCGCAATCAAGGCATGGGTGCAGGCCAGGTCGGAACCAGTGGTGGCAACGTGTTCTTCGGCGGCGTCCAGGTCGGGTCGTACACGACCGGCGATGGCACCATTGTACCGTTGACAATTACCTTCAACACTAACGCGACGCCGGCCGCCGCTGAAGCTGTACTACGCAATGTCACATTCTCCACCACGGATAATACCCTATCCCTGACCAATCGCCAGGCACAGGTCGTGGTCGAAGATGGCGACGGTGGCACGGGCACTTCGGGCTTCCATGAAGTCAAACTGGCAGACCTGACACCGCCGACGGTGACATCAATCGTTCGCGTGGATCCCAATCCGACCAACGATACGTTGCTCAACTACACCGTGACGTTTAATGAAGACGTCACAGGTGTCGATGTCACGGACTTCCTGGTGACCAGCACCGGCAGCATTGCCGGCACCAGCGTGATATCGGTGACGCCCGTGGACGCGAAAACCTACACCGTACAGGTGGAAAACCTGACTGGTGAAGGCAATGTTCGCCTGGATGTCACCGACGATGACTCGATACTCGATTTGCGGAACAACATGCTCGGCGGCACGGGCGTCGGCAATGGCGACTTCAAGTCGGGTGAAGTTTACACGATCGATCGAACGAATCCGATCGTGATCATCGCTGAGGATCAGGGCCAACCTGATCCGTCTTTTACACAACCAGTGAATTTTTTCGTGTCGTTTAGTGAAGTGATGACTGGCTTCGACGCCACAGATGTAATCGTCAGTGGTACGGCAGGCGCAACGATCGTGACCATTAGCGACCTCGGCGGTGGTAACTACAAGGTTGCCGTCTCCGGTGCGACGATGGATGGCACAATTATCATCGATGTTGCCGATGGCGCGGCGACCGACGCGGCCGGCAATCCCAGCGATCCTCAGATCATCTTTGACAACCAAGTGACTGTGAACCTCGTCAACGACGCGCCGGTGTTTACGGTGCCCGCCGGCAACGTGGCGGCTACTGAAGACAAGTCGTTTACATTTGACAAGACGAATGCCATTAGCGTCACCGACTCGGATTTGAACGGCGGCAAGTTGATCGTCACCATCACGGCTGCCGACGGCACGATCAGCCTGTCGGGCATCACGGGGCTTACGTTTACCACCGGCGACGGCACCGCCGACAAGACGATGACTTTCTCAGGTCTCGAGACCGACGTTAATGCCGCTCTCGCGAATCTTGTATTCGCGCCCACCGCCAATTTCTTCGGCACGACGACAATCACGGTCGACGCCGATGATCAGGGCAGCACCGGTACCGGTGGCGCACAGGTTGGCCATACGACAGTCACGCTTGATGTCGCGGGCGTGAACGATGGTCCGACGATTACAATCGCGACGCAACAATCCGACATTGTTACGGCGGAAGACACCAAGGTGGCGTTCACAACAGGGCTTATCACGCTTGCCGACATTGATGCCGGCGTTGACGCGGTTCAAGTCACTCTGTCGGTGACCAGCGGTACGTTGACGTTCGCGGACTTTTCCAAGCTGACCTTCACGACTGGCGACGGCACGGCGGACGCCAAAATGGTGTTCACAGGTTCCATTGCCGACATTAACGCCGCACTGAATGGCCTTTCCTACTTGGGAAACCTTGACTTTAATGGCACAGACATTTTCTCGGTCAACATCGACGATTTGGGACGAAACGGCACCGGCGGCAATTTGACGGACAGTGACACGATTGAAATATCGGTCACGGCCGTCAATGATGGTCCTGTCAATTCGGTCCCAGGCACGCAAGTTGTCGATGAAGACGGTTCGCTGACGTTCACCGGTGCCAATGCCATCAGCATTGCGGATGTGGATGCCGGTCCTGCGATCATGAAGGTCTCGCTCACGGCGACCAATGGGTTATTGACACTTTCTGGAACGACAGGATTGACGTTCACGGCCGGGGACGGCACCGGCGATGCGTCGATGACCTTTACGGGCACAATTGCCAACATTAATGCGGCGCTGGCCGGATCGAAGTTCGCACCCACCGCCAACTTTAACGGCGCGGCGTCGATACAGATCGTGACCGACGATCAGGGCGCGGCAGGCACGGGTAGTAGTCTCACCGATACGGATACTGTCACCATCAACGTCAACGGTACCAACGATGCACCGTTCGTTGTCAACGACACGTTCACGACCAAACAGAATCAGACTCTGCACGTGGATGCTCCGGGCGTGTTGCTTAACGATACGGATCCCGAAGGCACGCCACTGACTTTCATTTTGGTCACTGATGTACCGGCAGCCACTGGCAAACTAATTGTCCTCGGCAATGGCAGCTTTGACTTCGTACCTGCCGCAAACTTCGTCGGCACGACGACCTTCCAATACAAGGCGAGTGACGGTACTGCGGAAAGTGTCGTTGCTACGGTCACGATCACAATCACGGAAAACTTCACGCATCTGTTCGCCACCGGGGCAGGGGCTGGTGGGTCGCCACACGTGGTGGTCCACAATGCTGATGGCTCCGTTCGCTTCAGCTTCAATGCCTTTGCTGATACCTTTACTGGTGGCGTGGCCGTGGCGACTGGCGATGTCAATGGTGATGGCATTGAAGACATTGTCGTCGGTGCCGGCCCGGGTGCTGGATCGCACGTCCGCGTTCTCAGTGGTGCCAACCTCGCCCAAATCCACAGCTTCATGGCCTTCGATATGGCCTTCACCGGCGGCGTGAGCGTCGCGGCGGGCGATGTCAATGGCGACGGCTTCTCCGATATCATCGTTGGTGCGGGTGCCGGGGCAGGCTCGCATGTGCAAGTCTTCGATGGCACGACCGGAAGTGTAATCCAGAGCTTTATGGCTTACGACTCCGGCTTCACCGGTGGCGTCAGTGTGGCATCCGGAGACTACGACGGTGACGGCAAAGCCGACATCGTCACTGGTGCCGGCCCGGGGGGAGGACCGCATGTCATCGTATACGCCGGCATGTCGGGCCAGATTCTGTCCAGCTTCTACGCCTTCGATGAGGCCTTCGCCGGCGGCGTGAACGTGGCGGCCGGTCAGTTTAATGTCAGCACGACCGCAAACGTCCCTGACATCCAGCCGGCGATCTTCACTGCGGCCGGTGCGGGCGGGGTGCCCGTCGTCTCGGTTTACAATTTCGCCACCCAGCAGCCGGTCGCGTCGTTCTTCGCGTTCGAGGAAACCGACAAAGGCGGCGTTAACATCGGCTCGGAGAACATGTCGAACGGGTCTACGCTCCTATACCTCGGTGCTGGCCGCGACCGCGTACCAACGGTACGCGTTGTCGATGTCAACACGCTAGGCGATCAACAGACATTCAATGCCTACGATCCGTCGTTCCTGGGCGGCGTGTTCATCGGCTAAGTTCGCTAGGTATTAACAAAGCCGCCGCGGCACCACGATTTCGTGATGTCGCGGCGGTTTGCGTTTCATGACACTCTTGTCCGCGGCAGAATACTAATGATACGTCTCCACGTTTGTACACTAAGAGTTGTCAAACGAGGCTAAAAACCTAATGAATTCGGTGACGGCGGAGACCGGTCCATGATCCGAGTTCAGAATCTCACCAAGTATTTCGGCGAATATGCAGCCGTGCGCGATGTGTCATTTGAGGTGCCTCAAGGGCAAGTGGTCGGTTTCCTCGGACCCAATGGCGCGGGCAAATCTACCACTATGAAAATCCTCGCTGGTTATCTCACGGCGACCAGCGGCTCCGCGTCTATTGATAACATCGACGTGTTTTGGAATCCTGTCGCGGCTCGTCGCCGCATCGGCTATATGCCCGAAAGCTGCCCGCTTTATCCGGAGCTGCGAGTTCGCGAATACTTGCACTTTCGCGCCGGCCTGAAGGGCATGACCGGAACGAAGCGTCAGCAGCGCATCGATTACGTAGTTAAACGCTGTTGGCTGACCGACGAAGCGAATACCCTGATCGGCAACTTATCGAAGGGATATCGGCAGCGCGTGGGCCTTGCGGATACTTTGCTTGCCGACCCGGCCGTGCTGATCCTTGATGAACCAACCGCCGGCCTTGATCCCGCGCAAATCCGCGAGACCCGCAGCCTGATCCGCGAGTTGGGGCAACAGCATACGATTCTTCTGAGCACGCACATTCTGTCGGAAGTGGAAATGACCTGTCAACGCGCGATCATCATCCATCACGGTCAGGTGGCCGCCTCGGGCAACCTCGCCGAGTTGACGAAATCGCTCGGCAGCGGGGCGAACAATTTGGAAGAACTGTTTGTGCAAATCACCGGCGCGTAATTCTCGAAGAGGAACTTTGGCATGCGCACGTCGCTGAGCCTGATTCGCCGCGAGTTCACCGGGTATTTTCTCGGCCCGGTCGGCTATGTGGCCATTGTCCTGTTCCTTGTCGGTATGGGCGTGCTGTTTCGTTTTACGTTTGATCTTTTGACGGCCGACGGTGCCAAAGGTATCGAGTTTCCCATGCAGGGCCTATTTGGCAATGTAGGGTTCTGGTTGATCTTTTGGGTGATCCCACCGCTACTGACTATGCGCCTCTTCGCGGAGGAACGAAGCACTGGCACGCTGGAGATGCTGCTGACCGCGCCGATCCGTGATGGCCAGGTCGTCTTGTGCAAGTTCCTGGCGTGCCTGGCACTATATGTGTTGATGTGGCTGCCAACGTTATTGTACTTGCCGGTGCTGCTCAATTTGCAATTCGATTGGCCGGGTTGGAGCCTGGCGCGAATGCTTGTCGTCGGTGGTGCATTGGCTCCTCTTGGCTTGGCGATCATCACGTTTTCGATTGGACGTTGGCGGCGACTCGGAGCGGTTGCCCTTCTTGCTGGAATCGGCTCGTTGGTCGCTGGCATCGTGATGTTACGATACTTCGATAAACAGACATTTTGCCCGGTGACGCCGGGAATTGACCCCATGCCGGTACTTGCAACCTATTTGGGCTTGTTCGCCGCGGGGGCCATGTTTCTCGCGCTGGGCTTGTGGATTTCGAGTCTGGTACGCAGCCAGATTGTCGCGGCGTTGATGTCACTAGCGGTGAATCTGCTGTTCATACTAGGTGGCTTGATGATTCTCGGCGGGTTTTACACGCCCCCGGCTGACGCTCAGCAATCCACGTTCCGCATCATGAACTTTCTCAGTGTGCCGCTGCATATCAGCCAGGATTTCGCCCGCGGCATCATTGATACCCGGCATCTGGTGCTGTATGCCAGCGTAACGTTGGCCGCGCTGTTTCTCACCATGCGCAGCCTCGAACGACGACGGTGGCAATAACGGAGGAATCGGCATCATGGCAATCGGCAAGCGTCGGCGTCGCGGCTCGTGGTTCATGTTCGGCATCCGCGCTATGGGAGTCGCCGGATTGTTTGCGGTTTTACTCGGTGCCGTCGGCGCGCGCAGTACGCCCGGGTTTTCCCTAGGTCAACAATTATGGCAAGTGTGGGAAAATCCACGCTATGGAAACGAACTGTTATTCAGTACTCCGGATCGATTTCTTACGGTCTTTCTGTGGTTGTTGGCAATTGGCGCGGTGGCTGCCGTAGCGTCAACGGTATTGTTGATGCTTGGCGGGCTTGGCCGATTGGCGGGGCGGCGCAACGTCTCCGGTTCAAATGCGGCGTTGCAAACGGCGCTGTGCGTAGCGTTACTTGTTGGTGTAAACTGGTATTCGTTTGGATCATATCACCGTCATGACTGGACCGGTCGCCGGCTCACGTGGCAAGGCTTGTTGCCGCGTCTAGTGAAAAGCGATCGTTTCGAGCCGCAATTCACGCTTCCCGATGACGTCATTCGCGACTTGAAGCAACTGCGCGGTGAAACCACGGTCATCGTCTATCAACGGCACAAAACGTTTGGGCAACTCAGCGACAAACCGGATGCGTATGACTACGCCGCCGAGCGCAAGGTCGTGGAAAAGGTCAAGGATCTGGTGCAGTTATTCCGTGAATTCGGGCCAAGCTTCCGCGTCGAGACATTGGACGTGGAAGACGAAGGCTACGCAGCGACGCTCAAGAAACTGACTCAGGACCAACCGCGCCTGGCCAAAGCCATCGACACCGCTCCGGAAAACAGCATCTTCTTTCACACTCACCGCAGTGTCATCGGATCGGATGGCAAGCCCGAAATGCGCGAGTCCGTGCAACGCCTGAGCTTCAACGACTTCTACCAACTCGACAAGTCGGCTTCAAAGAACCAGGGTAATCTCGTGCTCCTGCCACAAGGTGTCGGTTCGTTTGCTCGCCGGGTGCTGGCAGTTGAAGAAAAGAAGCCGAAGATTGCGATCGGGTCGGTTCACGAGTACCTCACGACGGAAGGAATCGAGGGATTAACCCTGGTTGGTATGAAGAAGAGCCTGGAAAACTACGGATTCGAAGTTGTGGATCTGGTATTGAAGAACTGGGGCGAAGGCGACCCTGTGCCCGCTGCACACACCGTGCGCGAAACGCAATTGGAACGACTGGAAGAGGAGTTGGCGGATTCGGACGCGGTCATCGCCATCAATCGGCAGCATCTCACAGATATGTCGGTGGTTCTCGACAAGTTGAAGTCCAAGCTAACACTGGACGAACTGAATCGCGAACTCCGTCAGGCGTTGGGCGGACAACGGATGAGCGAGGAAATGCGCAAACGCAACATTGTGGGGCTGGAGCTACAACTCAATGGACTGAAGGACATCATCTCTCTTCAAGAGAAAGAGCGAACGGAAGTCTTGAAACAATTGGATGCGATTCCGGGACAGGAACGGCTGGCGGAACAGCGGCGCATGACCGACGTGAAGACCAAGTTTGCCAAACTGCTGGCCGACTGCGACTTGCTGATTCTGCCGCGGATGACATTGCGCAATGCCGTGGTCGGTGATCGCATTCCCGCTAAGGTATATCCCTTGGATCAAGCTCAAGCCGGCGCGGTGAAAGAGTTTCTCGCTGCCGGTAAACCGGTCTTCGCGCTGTTCGGGCCAAACAACGAACCAGCGGAAAGACGCATGGCTCCACCGACAGCGCCAGACACCATCGAACC
>JANLTA010000992.1:0-1963 GCA_031362705.1 Gemmataceae bacterium
GGAAACCGTTCCTCGCGGCGTAGAGCTGACGTCATTGATGATAGTCGCCACGACATCGGCAGATGTGTATGGTGCCGCTCAGGGTTGTAGGCGTCGCGGACTCGCTTCCGTCAGCCAGCATACATTACTTGGAAGGCGCCACCGAGCGCCGTAGTGACCCCAACTGTGGGTGTCATGATTTGGATTAGGCGACATTACATTTCTGCCCTTTCGGCGATTGCCTCGGTTGACCGGCCTCAGCGTCCCGTTAAACTACTCATTCGTCTTCGGCCAAAACCCGTTTCAGCAGCGCGATCTGTCCCGCGTGGTATATGTCGTGCTGCGTGAGTCCGATCAACTGTGTGTACGCCGTGTAAGGCGGCTCCTTCACGAGCGATTGGTCGAGGCGGTTGGCATCAAACCCGGCCACGACACGTCGGACCTCCTCATTGAGAGCTCGCAATTCCCGAAGCGTTTCCTGCCAATTCTCAGTGGTCGGTTCGGGCAGTGGTGGCCAGTCTTCCTCCAGGGTCAATGGGGACGCATCTCCGCGGAGCCGACGGAGTACAAGTCGATACGTCCCGCTGAGATGCAAGAGCAACTGCCAAATGCTGCGTACACCTGGGATCGGCCGCGTTTGCGCTTGCTCGGGAGCGATCCCGGCAAGCAACTCAAGAATGGCCGGCCCGTGCCACGCCTCACCTTCGAGCGTGCGACGTAATTGGTCCTCGATCCGCGCCAATTCGCACATTTGATCATCCTTTGATACTTCATCCGAATGCCGGCGAACGATGCTGATCACATTTTGCAGTTGTCCGACATTCTAACGGATGGCATGTAAGTCAGATAGAATTGAGTCAACCGCCGATATGACGGCACGTTATGAGCGGTCGTCGGCGGATTGAGAAGCCTCGGCTCATGGTCTCAATCGCGCTGCCACGGTTCGGGTGCAAGCAATGCTAACGCTTTTCCCTTACTTGCTTAGCTCCGTCTGGGTGTTCGACGACGAACGCACCAGCTTGAAGGAGGAAGCATTCGTCCTCGGCATGACCGAGATGATTTCTCGACTGGTCGAATCCAAGAGTATCCTGAACGCCGCAAAGGGGTTCGCACTTTCATTCAGCAATCAACCATTTGACGGCTATGATGCCGAACTCAAATGGCTCAAGAGTGACGATTCTCAGATCGTAACCGGTCAAGATGGCACCGCATCACCACTGGCCGGTAATTGGTATCAAGGGATCGTGGCTGGTGAGGAGATGACAGGTTGGCTCTGCCCTGCTTTGGGGCTGTATTTCAATTTGGCACCTAAGAGTATTTTCGTTCGAGCCGATCCGCTGCCACCTGGCGTAAGTCCGATTTGGCAGCCGCCACCCGGACAACGTGAACGGCGTTTCGTGTCGGCACCGAAGAACTAGTTGCGAGTCTCTCGAATGCCCCGCTTCAGTACCGGGCTATTGATGTACCGCATCCAGAAGGGCTAGCTGCAGGTACCGCTTTGGCTTCGTGTTTGGGCAATTGGCGGACGGACCGCTTCACCCTTCGGCGGCGTCCATTGCTCCCACAGTCCAGCGAACGCGAATAGCGCGTCGTCTTTCAAGTGCACGTGATAGGGCAGCTTCGCTTTGCCGACCGTTTGCCATTCATAGAAGCCACTGGCCGGTATCAGGCAGCGGCGTTTCTTGAATGCGGCTCGAAAGGTCGGCTTTTCGGCGACCGTCTCGCCACGAGCATTGAATGTCGTGTAAGCCGACTTTTCATCCTTCGCCCATGACGGAATCAAGCCCCACCGCATAAACGTCAGCTCGCCGTCACGGATGCACGCAATCTGTTGTATCGGTGAAATGTTGTACCGCGTCGGGATTTCCGGATCGCCAGCCGGGTTGAACAGGGTGGCCACTTCGTGCGGGTTGGTCCGAAGGTTGTAGCGGAATCACATCCCGAAATCTTAGCCTACCGACGATGTAATCGCCAACGGCTGGGG
>JANLTA010001017.1:0-14809 GCA_031362705.1 Gemmataceae bacterium
CCCCCCCCCTTGCAACTTCGCCCGGCAAGCGCCTACCCCTCACCCCCGTCCCCTCTCCCCCAGGGGGAGTGGGGAGAAAAACCAATTCCCTTCGTATTTCGGTCGATGCCCATAAGCATGAGACATTTTATTTGCGTTTGCCTGGCTTTGTTGATTGGGTCGACTTGTGATGTAACGGCCCAAGACCGTTACGACGTAATCGCGGCAAAGGTCAATCCGCGCATGGTGAAGGTGTTCGGGTCCGGCGGATATCGCGGCGTCGTGGCTTACGGCAGCGGCATGATTGTATCTCCGGATGGTTATGTTCTCACGGCTGCCGGCAGTTTGCTGGACACACCCGAGTTGCGTGTTCACTTGAATGACGGTCGCCGCTGTCAGGCCAAAGTCGTCGCCGTTGAACCCGCGCTCGACGCAGCCCTTATTAAGATTGAGGCCGTCGATGATTTGCCTTATTTTGATGTGCCAAGAGCCGCGACGCGACCGATTTCCCGTCCCGGCGAATGGGTGCTGGGTTTCTCCAACGCTTTCGAAATTGCCACACGCGGAGAACCGATGTCGGTGCAGCGCGGCGTGATCGCGGCCTATACTCGCTTGCCGCTGCAACGGGGAATCTTTGATGCTCCTTACAACGGTGACGTGTATGTTCTTGACGCAATCACCAACAACCCCGGCGCGGCCGGCGGCGTTTTGGTCACCCGCACCGGCGAACTGCTCGGCATGATCGGCAAAGAACTACGCAACTCACTTGCCGATACCTGGGTCAACTATGCTGTGCCCGTGCAGGCCAAGGTCGATGTCAACGAAGGCGACAAGACGCGATCAGTCAGTCTGTCGGAGTTGGTGACCCTCGGAATCCAAGGTGCCTACAAGCCGACCGTCGCGCCGGATCGCACCAAAGGCGAAGGCGCGTACCACGGCATCGTGCTGGTTCCTAATGTGGTGGAACGAACGCCACCCTATGTCGAAGAGGTAATTGCCAATTCGCCCGCAGCCAAAGCCGGATTGCGGCCCGACGATCTCATTGTTTATGTCGATGGCGTCCCGATCACAAGCATCGTCACGTTCCGACAAGTCATGGGTGCGACCCGGCCCGACCAAGTCGTGAAACTCGAAGTCCGCCGGGGCGAAAAGCTCGAACCAGTGGAATTGAAACTCAGCGAACGCCCAAAATGAAGTAGACCATCATGCCATCACTTTGCTTGCTTGCCGCTCTCCTGATGCAACCCCCAGATCTCGATGCCGCCAACGAGCAGGCGCTGCGTGCGGCCGCCGAGCGGGTGGCACCTTCCGTGGTTCTGATCGAGACAACGGGTGGGAGTGATCGTGTCGGCACTGGTCGTGGACCAGCAGCTTCCGGTGTTCGCAAGGGCATCGGACCTACTACAGGTCTTATCGTGGCGGCCGATGGTTATGTCATCACCAGCGCCTTTAACTTCGCCAACTCGCCGACTTCCATCACCGTGAGTGTTCCAAGCCGGGCGGAGCGCTTCGTCGGAAAGGTCGTGGCAACGGATCACTCGCGGATGCTGACGCTACTCAAGATCGAGGCAACGGGCTTGCCGGTAACAGAAGCTGTGCCAATCAATGATGTTCGCATCGGTCAATGGGCCGTTGCGCTCGGGCGCACGCTGGATCCGGTCACCGATCGTTCGCCATCGATGAGCGTGGGTATCGTTAGCGCGATTGGTCGGATTTGGGGCCGCTGCTTGCAGACCGATGCGAAGATCTCACCGGTCAACTATGGTGGCCCGTTGGTTGCCGGGGACGGCCGCGTGCTCGGCTTATTGATCCCGGCATCGCCGAGTGGCGATGGCGAAACCGCCGGCTTCGAGTGGTATGACTCGGGCATTGGCTTTGCCGTGCCGCTCGCGCATATCTATCAGATGTTGCCGCGCTTGCGGGCCGGCAAAGACCTACGCCGCGGGCTGCTTGGCATCACACCCAAAGGCAGCGATCAATTCAGCGTGGCCTTCGCAATTAACACCGTGACACCGGAATCGACGGCGGCCCGAGCCGGGATGAAATCAGGCGATATCGTCATCGCGATTGACGGCAAGACAATCGCCAACCAGGCGCAGGCCTATCACGTGCTCGGGCCAAAGTATGAAGGCGATAAGGTCACCGTGACAGTCAAACGCGGCGATGAGGAACTGACATTTAGCGACCTCGTATTGATGGGTGGCGTGCCACCGTATCGGCATCCGTTTCTGGGTATCTTGCCGATGCGCGACGATCCCGAATTGGGCGTGGCTGTTCGTGATGTGTATCCCGACAGCCCGGCGGCAAAGGCCGGCCTAAAACCCGGCGACCGCATCATGAAAATTAAGCTGCCGAACATGCCACGGCTGCAAGCATTTTCCGGCCGCGATCAGTTGCGCGAATTGCTCGACACGGTTCCCGCTGCGAGCGATGTGCAGCTTGAAATCAAGCCGAAAGACGGCGAGGTCAAAAAAATCACGATGACGTTTGCGACGCTGCCCGACAATGCACCAACGCAATTGCCGGTGGACTCCACAATGCGGCAAGCGTTAACGCCGCGCAAGCAACCGCCCGCCGACATGATGCCTGGAATGCCGAAGGGAAAAGGTAAAGACAAAGGTAAGGAGGAAGCACCCAAGGAAACGCCCAAGTCTGAAGAAAAGAAGGAGCCGCCCAAGCCTGCGGAAAAGGGCCTGCTGCAACGAACGACGCCATCACGCGATCGCGAGTATTGGGTCTACGTCCCGGCCAACTATGATCCCAACGTGTCGCATGGCATCGTGGTCTGGCTTCACGCGGCCGGCCAGGGCGGCAAGGATGCAAAAGACGTCGTGGACATTTGGCGGCAAGCATGTGAAGAACGTCATCTCATCGTCATTGGACCCAAGTCCACAAGCGATACCGGATGGCTGGCCAGCGAAGCCGAGTTCGTGCAGGAAGCGATTCAAGAAGTGACGAGCCAATATACAATTGACCGCCAGCGCATCGTCGCCCACGGCATGGGTGTCGGTGCGCAGATGGCCTATTATCTGGTATTCACATCGCGCGATCTGTTTCGCGGTGCCGCAGCCAGTGGCGCGGGTTTATCGAATCCACCGAAGGACAACGTCGCCGGCCAACGCCTGAGCTTCTTCATCGTTGCCGGCGGCAAAGACCCGGCGAGCAAAGACATCGCCGCCGCCAAGCCCACGCTGATCGAAATGCGCTTTCCCGTGTCGTTCCGTGAGGTGGCCGAGATGGGCAAAGAGTATCTCGACCGAACCACGTTTGAAGAGTTGGTGCGCTGGATTGATGCGCTGGATCGATTATGAGTGAAAAAGGCCCAGCCGTCACAACGGCTGGGCTTGGTTGTCACTTCAATTCCACTTCCCAGTATGCGGTCTCTAGAAACGCCTGCCAGGAACGGTACTTTTGCTGCGTAAGCTTAAGGCTCAACAGCGGGCTGCGCTTCGGCTTGATTGGCGGTCGAATCAGTGCCACATGGGCCTGTTTCGGCGTGCGACCACCCTTGCGGACATTGCATGCCACGCAGGCACACACGATGTTTTCCCATGTCGTCAGGCCGCCTTGGCTGCGCGGAACCACGTGGTCAAGGCTCAGCTCCGCCGTCGGGAACTTCTTGCCGCAGTACTGACACTGGTTGCTGTCACGTGCGAAAATGTTCCGCCGATTGAACTTGACCGTCTGCCGCGGCAGCTTGTCATAGCTGAACAATCGGATCACCCGCGGCACTTGGATCTCGGCACTGCCGGTGCGGACCCAATCGTCTTCAGCTGGTCGGAAATGCGTGCGCCGGTATTCGCTCAGTTCTCGCCAGGTCACGAAGTCGTAAGTGGCGTACTGACCGTCTTCGACACTGACCACTTCCGCCAGCTCCTTGCAAAGCAGGCAAAACGCCCGCTTAACGGAGATGACGTGGATGGCCATGTACATCCTGTTCAAAACCAGCACACTCGTGTCGAGGGCCGATCCGGCCGACAGACTCATGACAGGGGCACTCCTGGATGCAAAACCGCAGTGTGGGCGGGCCACGCGATGTGGCTCGCTTCTCCGCCGGTTTGACAATCTCCAGGCCCGACGGGTTCACCGGCATCATACCAATCCGACCGCCAGGGTCGCAAGGACCGGGACGTGGAAAACACCATCGATTCACAAATTCGCTTAGTCACCCCTAAGCAATAATTCGTCGCCCGCAATATTTACTGCGGTTGACCTGTCACCGTAATCATTAAAATCGTTGCTTCAGGAGAATGGAAATCTTAAAAAAATTCCGGAAATACTATTGCAACCGGCCCGCGTTGTGGTAAACAGGTATTGTCCTGCTGCGAGATAGTGCCGGTGACTGGGCGACGCCGGTGGTGTCCCGGCAGGACATTTTCCGACTTGCTCCGTCAGATGTGACTTCGGTGATTGGGCGACGCCGATGATGCACTGACGGAGCTTTTTTATGCGCACATCCTGGTATTTTTTGCTGCGGCGATTCAGTTGCGACAACGGCCGGTCAACTACTAACACAGTAGTGGGCGCGAGGTATCGGCGGGATTTGAATTTTCTTGCATTCCAGTCGGTTTTGTTGCGGCGCAAACTCTGAAATGGCCTCGAAAGGCTGTATAAAACACGAGAATAATACTCGCGACCTTGGCGAGCCTCAACATGTCCGACGTTAAGAACCAATTGCCGACAAACGCCAATCCGGCGCTGGTTGAAGTTCGCTACGAGCATAGTCCACATTTCGTTGACATCCTTCAGCGGCTGAACATTACACTGTTGGTTAGTACCTATCAGGCTGGCAAGCTATTTACGATTGGCGCGGACGCCGGGCAGTTGGCGCTTTCCTTTTATCACTTCGATCAGGCGATGGGCGTGGCGGCAAGCCCGACCAAGATTGCCGTCGGCTCGAAACGGCAGATCTGGTTTCTGAAAGCAGCGCCCCAACTTGCCGCTCGCGTCGAGCCGGCCGGCAAGCATGACGCATGTTACTTGACCCGGGCCTGCCATTACACCGGCGCTATTCATGGCCACGAGATGGCGTGGGCGGCCGATGAGCTTTGGGTTGTGAATACGCTGTTTTCGTGCCTTTGTACCTTGCATGCCGACTATAGTTTTGTGCCACGGTGGCGGCCGACCTTCATCAGTCAACTGGCGGGTGAAGATCGCTGCCACCTGAACGGGTTGTGTTTGCAGGACGGCCAACCCCGCTATGTAACGGTGATGGCCGAGACGGACACGCCAGCCGGCTGGCGCGAGAACAAAACAAACACCGGCGTCATCATCGACGTGCCGAGCGGCCAGGTTGTTACACATGGTTTGGCCATGCCGCATTCGCCACGCTGGCATGACGATCGGTTATGGGTACTGGATTCCGGGCATGGCCGACTGTCAACCGTCGATACCGGGAGTGGTCAGTGCATGCCGGTAGCTCAGCTGGCCGGCTATGCACGTGGGCTGGCATTCTGTGGCCCGATAGCGTTCGTGGGCCTTTCGCTCATTCGTGAGACGGCCGTGTTCGGTGGCGTACCCGTCGCAGAGCGCCGTGATCAATTGCAGTGCGGCGTCGCCGTCATTGATTTGCGAACCGGCCAACAAATCGCCGGGCTGGTTTTTCATTCGGGCGTGCAGGAGATATTCGATGTGCAAGTGTTGCCGGGCGTGCGCTGCCCGATCCTGAGCGGCCCGCTGCCGGACTTGGACGGACAGCAAACGATCTGGCTGGCACCTGCGTAAACACTCGCTTGATATATTTCCACATTTCAACAAAAAAGCCGACGCGGTTGTACGCGTCGGCTCAGTTTACGTTAAGTCAAACTCAACATCATGGCAGGTTGAGAATCACCGGAGTGACGACCGAGAAGTTGAAGAATGTATCAACGCCCGCACCGAAATCGAGCTGTGTGAAGGACGCATTGTAGTTTGCGCCCAGGGTGATAGTGTCCATGCCGGCACCCGTGCTCGCAAACGTACGGAACGCGTTGTTGTTGTACATTTCAAGCGTGTCCGCACCCCCCAGCGTGATATAGTCGAACCGACCCGTTGTTGTACCGAGATAAGTACCGTTCCAAATCAGGTTGTTATCGCCGTCTCCGAGGTTGAAAAACAGATTGTTGGCGACACCGGAATGTCCGACATTGCCGCTGATCCGGCCGACATCGTCATTGCCTGTCGAGGCAGTGATCACGAACGCATTTCCATTGGGTGCGGTGGCACCTACCGTGAAGGTGTGATCCAGATCGTAGAGATTATCGCCAGCCCGGAAGTTGAACTGAGCGGGGCCACCGACATAGCTGCCGCTCAAGAGGCTGGCCAAGTCCACACCATCAGCACCCGCTGCGGTATAGAAGCCCGTGACTTTGCCAGCCAACACGAAGTCGTTCGCTCCGGTGCTGGTCGTCGTACCGCCGTTGACGGAAACGTTGCCGTTAACCGTGCCCTGGATGTACGTGCCATCGGTGTCGCCGCTGCCGAAGTAGGTCACATTGCCGTTGACGACGCTGTCACCGTTGATGACCAGTAGGCCGTTGTAACCCGACGGATCTGGGTAAGTTGTGAAGCCAGCTGGGTACGGGACGCCGTTAACATAGAACCCGCCCCGATCAAACACGGTCGGGTTGTTCACAGTCAAATTGCCGTTGATCGTGCTTGGCCCATATTGATCGTCGATGCCGACGATTGAGTTGACGACGTTGATGCCCTTAGTTGTGGACGCAAACAACTCGAACACGTCGCCAGGAGCTGGGTTGCTAATAGCACCGGGACGGTAACCGGATGTACCGCCATCGATGGCAATCGCACCGGCCACATCAAGGCCGAAAATGAACATGTTGTCGGCACCCGCACCACCCTTAAGGTTGATGACGCCGGCTGCCGTTGCGATGGTGTCGCGCGACTGAACGATGACGTTGTCGTTGCCGCCATTCAACGTGACGCTACAGCCACCGTTGATACCGGCGGGAAGCACGCCACCGTTGTCCACGGTGACGATGACCGTGTCATCCTTATTCTGCATCGTGATGTTCATGTTGGCAGTCACGTTGAACGTGCCACCAACTTGATTGCCGGGTACTTCAGTGGCCGCCAGGAAAGCGGCTGGATTGGTTTGATAGGCGAGGTATTGATCACCTGCCACAGCGTAAACTTTGTAGGCTCCCGCAGTTCCGGACACGAGCACCGTGTTGGAATTGGCGTCACCAGTAACGGTGAGGCTTCCTGCGGAGAGGCTGGCAGTGACCGCCGGCGTCAGCCGGTTTTCAAGTGCGAGTACGTTGAGCTTCTGGTTGCGAATCTTGCGCATGTCCTACCTCGGGTTAAGAGAGCCGGAAGCCCTCGTGCGACCAATATTTTGTAACCGATTCGATTAGGCAATTCCAGTCTATTCCGCAGATTCGGAAATACTACGGTTGACCTGTGCAAATTGTACCGGTTATTACAATTGTGACGACAAGGTCAATCATTTGTCTTTGATTGCAGTTGAATCGTTGCTTCACTTGCTGCCGGTATTGTTCCGCTAATTTCGCGATTCACGACGGTTTCCCACGAGAATATTGTTGATGTCGCGGGGCTGCTATGGTGGCCAATGGTTCACTTCATGGAGTAACGGACACGCGGTTTTTGAGATTACTCGACTTTGTGAAGATTTGCCATCGGTGCTTTTTTGGGCTATTGTCACTCTTTTTCGTGCGGATCCTCCGGCCAGCGATGCTTCGGATACCGGCCACGCAACTCCTTTCGGACTACTGGATACGTGTTCTTCCAAAAGCTTGCCAAGTCGTTGGTCACCTGCTGCGGCCGGCCATTCGGCGCGAGCAAGTGCAGGAGCAACGGCACTGTACCGTTGGCGACTCGTGGGGTAGCGTCCAAGCCAAAAAAGTCCTGCACCCGCCCCGCCAGGACGGGCGGTTTGCCCAGTTCATAAACGATGGCCGCCGACCGACCCGAGGGAAAGGCATATCTTTCCGGTGCTTCGCGATCCAGCAACTGTAACTGTTCGTATGTGAGCCGGCCGCGGAATGCCGCGAGCCAGTCGGCCTTCTTCAAATCGTGAATTGAATTGCAACTACTCGCCATCCATCCGAGAATCTCACCGAGATCATTGGCGTCCAATGTCGGTAGAGATAACTCAGGTCGCCACTCTCGCAAGCAGCTCACGCGGATGCGCAACATGCCGGCCGGACTGTCCGCGGTCGGGAGTACTAAGTCCGGTCGCGCGAGGGCTGCACCAACCAACGCCGCCTTCGCTTCCTCACCGGTCGGTGCCGCTGTCGGTGATTCGTCAATGATCAAGTCTGCAAACCGTGTCCGTTTCCATGCCAGCAAACGGCCAGTCGCCGAGTCGCATTCCGTTTCCACAGTCGTGGCAACCGCATCCACATGCAACCACTCCTTCTCAATTCCCGATGCAATCCGCACCAATGACTCTTCGCTCCCTGCATCGACATCAATGGCGAGAAACAATGATGATGCGGTGACGAACGATCGATTGTCCAGCCTCACACCGCGACCGCCGACCATCACACCTTTGCGGCCACCGGGATTGCGCTGTCGGCACAAGCGATCCGGAAACGCCGCCAGCAGCGATCGCATGACCGCTTCATCCGACGGCACTTCACCGTCGTGTTCCGCATCCTCGCGACCCACGGATCGCCGCAACTGGTCGGCCGCCCGCAGAACATAGCGTGCCGCCCCACGGTCCAACTCGCCGAGCGGGAACTCGAACTGACCACTGGTGGCAAACGCTTCGATGGCCTCCAACCGATCCAATACATCCGATTCACTTGGCGCGCGATTGCTAGCATTGATTCGGCGAAACGGATCACGTTCGGCAAGAAGTGCAGCGGCCAATGCCAATCGGTCAATGTAACCAAACTGCGCCCCGGCTATCAACATGCGACCAAGCCGCGGATGCACCGGCAACCGGGACAAGCGCCGACCCAGCTCGGTAACAGTGCCACTGACATCGATCGCCCCGAGCAACCGAAGCAACTCGCGGGCATGTTCAATATGTGCGCTCGGTGGCGGCTCAAACCACGGGAAGCGCAACGGGTCAGCTTCGCCATGCGCTGCCAACTGCAGCACGGCTCCTGCGAGATCAACGCGTCGCAATTCCGGCGTCGTATGTTCCGGTCGCGCACGATGTTCGACTTCTTTCCAAAGCCGGATGCAAACTCCCGGTTGCGTGCGCCCGGCACGGCCAGCACGCTGATCGGCCGACGCCCGTGAAATCGGCGTGAATTGCAAGCGATCCAACCCCACAGCCGGGTCGAGCGACATCTCGCGGGCCAATCCCGAATCCACGACGCCGGTGATGCCATCCACTGTAATCGATGTCTCGGCCACATTCGTCGCCAACACAACCTTCCGGCGTTCCCACTTACCGAGCGCCGCATCTTGTTCATTCGGTGCGAGATCACCATGCAATGGAATTACGGCGACGTTGCGTTCTTCCGCCCACGACTCCAACTCGCGCGAGACCTGGCGTATCTCCGCCCAGCCGGGCAGGAACACCAACACGTCGCCAGTGGTCGTCGCAATCAGCTTTCGAGCTGCGGCCGCGATAGCCACGTGCGGTGCCATTGTTGAGGGCCGCGGCTCGTAGCGAATTTCAACCGGATGCAATCGCCCATCGCTGGCAACAACGGGACAACCGCCGAGATATTGTGCCACCTGTTCCGATGCCAACGTCGCCGACATGGCGACCAGTTTCAACTCGGGCCGCACCGTCTGTTGAATGAGTCGGACGAAGCCCAGCGCCAAATCACTATCCAGCCCGCGCTCATGAAACTCGTCGAAGATCACGATGCCGACGTGGTCGAGAAACGGATCGCTGTGCAACTGCTGCAACAGAATGCCCGGCGTGACGACAATCAGCTGTGTCGCCTGACTCGCGCAACGATCAAACCGGACGTGATAACCAATCTCAGCCCCGAGCCGCACGCCGCGCTCGTCAGCCATGCGCCGCGCCGCCGCCCGCGCCGCAATCCGCCGCGGCTCAACCATGACGATCTGGCCGTGCGCAATCCTGGCATCCAGGAGGGCTGGCGGCACCCGCGTCGTCTTGCCCGCGCCAGTCGGCGCGCGAACAACCACACACGCATGTTCACGCAGCGTCGCCGTCAGTTCGGAAAGGACATCATCAATCGGCAGCGGGGCATTGGACATGCATTTGTGGTAGCGAAAAAAATCCTGGCCGCGACGTGTGACCACGTTTGGATCGTCGGCACACCCGCTTGCGGCTTGGCGCGTCGCCGGTAAACTATGTCAATCGCACCAGTCTCCACAATGCGCACCCTTTCCCATGACGCCCGCCGAGTTCATTGCCAAGTGGAAACGGGTGACGCTCTCGGAGCGGTCGGTTGGCCAAAGCCTACGAGCAGCTGCAGCAATACCGCGAGGCGCTGGAAAACCCGCCGCTATTGGTCGTCTGCGACATGGACCGGCCAGCCACGGGTCAGGCCTTGCACAGGCCTGAAAGACATCAATTCACGTCTTGGCTGTAGCCCGCGCTTCGAATCGGGCAATTTCTTCTTTCATCTGGTTGATCATTCGTTTCAGCGAGCGCCGCGACACGACCTTGTAATACGCGTCCGCATCGGGTTCTCGCTGTGACGCTTCATACCGCTCCTCAAGCAAACGGAGCTTACGTTGCGTGACGTCCATCTGGAGTTTGCTGTTTAGTTCCATCCGATCACCTCCACGACACCTTTGGGCACTCCTTGCCGATCAGAACCGTATACATTATTCACCATCGAGTCGAAATCGGGCTGGTAGAGCATCTCGAATTGCAGAAATGGCAAGCCTTCCGAAAGCTCGTTGTCGGCAGATGCGTCGAGTGGATAGCCCTCGTCGATCAGCACGACGCAATCTACGTCATTAGGCTCGAACACTTCCGTCACGAAGCTGCCGTTCACCACAATGCGTCGGCCACCGGCACGTCTAACCAAATCGATCAGCCATTGCAGCGACTGCATTTCCGCGCGTCGTAACTCGGACTCGCGCCCGAACCGCTCGTCAATCTCCGTCAGGGTCGCGGCATGAATTCCGGGCGGCAAATAGCCGTGCTCGTCGAATTCGGGGATCACGCTGCTTTCCGATTCGAAGCCTCTGTCGGATCGACAGTCTAATTGTATCACCGAAACGGCCATTCATTGCGCAAACGGCAACACCATTGGCATCCCCGGTAACCGGGTGACCGGTAGCGTCGCCGTATCTTTGGCGAAAATGACGCCTGACTCTTGAGCAGGCGGCGTTGGTGGGGTAGGCTGTTCTCTTATCCGGAGAATTTCGCCATGTCCGTCGTGGTTTCCTGCCCCAACTGCGCGACTCGTCTTAAAGCTAATGAGTCGATGGAGGGCAAGAGCGTCAAATGCCCAAAGTGCGGCCAAAGATTTATCGCCCCATCATCCGTTCCGGCACCGGTGCCGGTGCCGGTGCCCACAAAAGAAGTCTCCCAATCAGCAGTATCGCCTCCACAACAACCAAGAAATCATCCTGAAGGCGCATTGCTACCGGCACCAGCACCCGCAAACGTAGTCGCTCAGCCTGGATCACCACAGTCTCTACCAAGTAATCCCGAAGGTGCGGTGCTCGGCACTATTGGCTTGATTTTGGGAATTGTTTCAGCGGTTTGTGTGTTGATCGGTTGCATTACATGCGGCTTGTTTTTGCCGGCGTACTTTGTTGCCATTCCAGTCTCTTTGACAGGCGTTGGATGTAGCGCATTCGGTCGGGGAAAGTACCGAACTGCCGGTTTGGTGATAAACTCGGTAGCGCTGTTTCTCGCAATCGTTTTTCCCCTCCTGATGTTTCTCGGATTAATTGCAGAAATGTCAGGCCATGTGGACAAAACCTGGGAGGACGGTAATGATTCTCCGCGAAAAACACCCGCGCGGGTTGTAGCACCCAAGAAATAGTGGAGGCTTCAATAAAGCATGAGTATTGGCGAGCGTCGGAGCGTAAGCCCGACGTGGAGTCCGCGTCGCCGTGAAAACCAAAACCACGGCGAGCTGACGCTTAGACGCACGCCTAAGCAGCACCCCGAGCCGATTCGCGCGGCGGCCGAGAAGAAAGACGCCTTCGCCGCCGCCTTCCACTATCGCTGGCATATGATGATTGCGTCGACATGTATCAACGTGTTGGCGGACCAAAAATGAACAAACGAAAACTCCTCCGCAAGGCGCTTTCCGGATCGAAAAACCTGCGATTTGGTGATATGGTGGTTCTGGTGGAGGCGTTCGGGTTTCGGTTGGATCGGACCAATGGGAGCCATCATATTCTTGTTCACGATGGAGTGCGGGAACTGATCAATCTGCAAAACCTGCGAGGCAAAGCCAAACCCTATCAAGTGCGGCAGTTGTTGGACCTCGTGGAGTTGCATGACTTGCAAATGGAGGACGGCGCTTGAAGGACTACCATATCAACGTCTTTTTCAGCGACCACGACCGTTGCTACGTGGCCGATATTCCCGACCTCAAGTATTGCTCAGCATTCGGTAAGACGCCGGAGCAGGCGATTCGCGAAGTTGGCAAGGCGAAGTCCGCGTGGCTGAAAGCTGCGAAGGCCAATGGCAAACCCATTCCCAAACCCAAATACCGGCCAGCGATCTATCAAGTGACTTAGTCGGTTCAGTGCAATTCGACTTTTGCCGGTCCAATGCCCGGCCCGATCCGTGGCGGCACGCCGAGCAGTTCCGCGCGGCAGCCGACAAGAAAAACGCCCTCGCCGCCGCCTTCCATTACCGCTGGCTAACCGCGACGCTGATCCGGCCCGTGGATTTTTTTGCAACTGTACTTGCTATTTGGAATCAATAGTGTACAATGGTATATGTCGGCCTCCGGAGCCGATGGTTGACGCCAACGGCGGGTTCGGATCCAGCCCGTCGCAGGCGTCAATTGCAGGGTTGATCCGTGGATCGAGTTGATTCAACTGTTGGAAGACCAATGCCGGAACCGGTTTTCCTTCAGTGAGTTAACAGGATTCCCGGATGAGTTGGTGTCTGTTGAAAGGCGATGCCGCGGGACAACACGATCCGGCGTTACTGTCGCTTAAACGAACTCACCACCTACCCCCTCGCCATCAGCGACAAATGAGCCGACCTCGGCTCACTAACAAAGCGCCACACGCGCCCACCTCGAGTGTGGCAACCAGGTTGGCCGCTGCGGTCGTAGCGAGCATGACCATTACCCCAAGTGCCCGCGGCATCCCCTTTCCAGCGCGTGGGAGTGCGCGCGGGCGGCTCTGGGGGCGAGGGAGTTAGTTGTGCAGGATCGAGGGTCTGTGGATCGGGACCGCGGGGCTGGTGGCTTATCGCCAGTGAGAGTGTTCTTTGACAACTGAAACAGGCTGGCGCGTGCCGCGGAGCAGTCCGTGGTTGTACTTTGCTCAGAATTGAGCAGATCGCCCAACTGTCAATCGCCAAACTCGTCCCGCGTATCAGCCGTGTGGATGATCGGCACCTTGGCGTCCATCACGATTTCCTTGATGACGGCGGCCGCGTTTTGCTTGCGGAGTCGTGCTTCGGGTTTCAGGATCAAACGGTGACATAGGATCGATGGCGCGAGCATCTTCACATCGTCCGGCAACACGTAGTCGCGGCCGCGCACTGCCGCGAGTGCTTGGCTGGCGCGAAAGAGCGCGATGGAGGCACGCGGGCTGCCTCCAAGAGCCACATCTTCATGTTCGCGAGTTGCCCGCACGATGTCGAGCACGTAGTTCCGCACTTTGTCTTCGACATGCACCTTCCGTACTGCTTCTTGCGCGGCAACCAGTTCATCACCCGTGGCAATGGCACCGAGATTGTCGATCGGATGTTTCTTACGCAGCCGGCCAAGCATCTCGGCTTCGTCTTCCATGCTTGGATAGCCAATACTCAGTCGCATCAGGAAGCGGTCCAATTGTGCTTCCGGCAACGGAAACGTGCCCTCGTGATCAATCGGGTTCTGCGTCGCTAGCACGATGAACGGCGGTTTCAATGTGTAGGTGTGGCCGTCAACACTGACGCGCCGCTCGGCCATCGCTTCGAGCAATGCCGACTGCGTACGCGGCGTCGTGCGGTTGATTTCATCCGTCAATAGTATCTGAGCGAAGATCGGCCCGGCACGAAACTCAAACTCCGTGGTTTTTGGATTGAACACCGAGACGCCGGTCACATCTGTCGGCAGCAAGTCCGGCGTGCATTGCAGCCGTTTGAACGAACAACCCAAACTCGTGGCGAATGCACGGGCCAGCATCGTCTTGGCCACGCCGGGCACGTCTTCCAGCAATACGTGCCCATCGGCCAATGCCGACACCACGACAAGCGCGACAGTAGTCCGCTTGCCGACGACGACCTTCTCGATGTTGTCGATCAGTGATTTGGCAAAGCCGGCAACATCAGTGGCCATGCGAAGTCTCGGGTGGAGCGCCGCGAGAGTTTCGCGGCATCATCCATAACCGATTGTCGGCCCACACCGGATCAGATTCAAGACATCATCGTTTCTTGATGCTACTGGCACCCGTGACGCTCTTGGTGACTTTCGGGTCACCCATGTAAGTCACAGTACAGGCGCCAGTCGCCGTGGCGTTGAGAGATTCCTCGGCATTCACACTGGCGGTACTCGCGCCAGTCACGGTGACGGTGGCCTTTTTGCATGAGAGCTTCGCCGCATCAACTTTGCACGCACCCGTACCATTGATTGTCAATGCGTCCATCTTTCCTTCCAACGTCCCCTGGCAGGCACCCGTGAAGGTCAGAGACAATGTCTTGCCATCAAGCTCCGACACCTTGGCGATGGCCGCACCGGTCAACGACAAGCCTTCCAGCGACTTCACTTCGACGATGTACTCAATCGGCGTCTTGGGC
>JANLTA010001024.1:0-11024 GCA_031362705.1 Gemmataceae bacterium
CTTCTCCGCAACCGTTTCACCCCGAGCGTTGATGGTCGAGTAGGCGATCTTCGTGTCCTTCGCCCAACTCGGGATCAGTCCCCACTTGAGCATCGAAAACAGTTTGCCCGGCCGAATGGTGGCGATCATTTGTGTTGGTGACACGTTGTACCGTGGCGTTAGGTCGGGCTCGGCCAGGAGTCCGAACTGGAACGCAAAGGCTTTCGGATTCGTGTTGAGATTGAAGCGTCCGCACATGGCGACATTGTACGGCCGCTAAGCCACAGGTCAGCGCGTCGGAGTCACCGAAAATCGCGTGATTTGATGCAAACCTTGCCGAGCCTGGCACCCAAGTCGTCAACGTGACGGGCGACGACGTGGATTACGCCGTCCTTGCTTTCCAACTTCCCTTCGACGCACCACGCCTGGCTTCGTCGGACGATGGTGTAGAACTTTTCCCATGTTGACGGATGCAACACGAGGTTGGCGATACCGCTCTCATCCTCCATCGTGCAAAACGTGATGCCTTTCGCCGTCGCCGGCCTCTGTCTGAGAATAATGATGCCAGCCACCGTAACACGCACACCATGTTGCAAGCTCGCCAACCGCTCTGCGGGCACAATGCCAAGCCGGTTCAGTGCATCGCGATAGAAGGCAACGGGATGACCCTTCAACGACAACCCCAACGAGCGGTAATCGGCGATGACTTGTTCAAAGGGTGACATTGGCGGCAGCGAATCCGGCAGCGGATCGTCATCGACGGCTGCAAACAACGACGGAGCGGCCGGGGCACGGCTTTGCACCAACGATTGCCATAGGGCTGCCCTGCGGTCTATTGCCAATGAACCGAACGTGTCCGCATCGGCGAGCAGGTGGATTGCCGCACGACCAAGCCGTGTCCGACTTGAAAACTCGGACACGGATGTGAACGACCCATCCATTCGTGCGGAGACAATGGCCGCGACACTGGTTTTACGAATGCCGCCAATGATGCGAAATCCTAACCGCAATGCGTTGCCGCTTTCGATTCGTTCGAGCGTGCAATCATAATCACTGTGATTCACGTCAACCGGCAGCACCGCGACGCCGTGCCGCCTGGCGCACTGGATCAATTGATCCGGCGCGTAAAAGCCCATCGGTTGGGAATTGATGAGGGCGGTAGCGAAGGCGTCCGGGTAATAGTATTTGAGCCATGCCGACACATAGACCAAAAGCGCAAAACTAGCGGCGTGGCTCTCCGGGAAGCCATATTCGCCAAATCCTTGAATCATGCCGAATAGTTGTTCGGCATAATCGCTGCTGTAGCAGCGTTGCTGCATTCCCGTGAGCAGTTTTTCGCGGAACGTTTCCATGATACCGGTACGACGCCAAGCCCCCATTGCTCTGCGGAGCTGGTCCGCCTCGCCCGGCGTGAAGCCGCCGGCGACAACGGCGAGTTGCATGGCTTGTTCCTGAAACAGCGGGACGCCAAGTGTCTTCTCCAAGACGGCCCGTATGGCGTCATTCGGATAAGTCACCGCCTCCTCGCCTTTGCGACGCCGTAAATAAGGATGCACCATCTGGCCCTGAATCGGGCCGGGTCTCATGATTGCGACTTCAATCACGAGGTCGTAGTAGTCCTTGGGTTTTAGCCGGGGCAACATCGACATTTGCCCGCGCGATTCGATTTGAAATACGCCGATGGTGTCGGCCCGGCACATCATGTCGTAGACGCGGCTATCGTCCTGCGGCACGGTGGCGAGTTCCAGCGAGCGCCCATAATGCTGTTCGACCAAAGCGAAACACTTGCGGATGGCGGTGAGCATACCCAAGGCCAGCACGTCAACTTTGAGAATGCCAGCTGAGTCCAAGTCGTCCTTGTCCCATTGCACAATGGTGCGGTCGGGCATGGCCGCGTTTTCAAGAGGCACGAGTTCGCAAAGTGGTCCTTGCGTCATCACCATTCCGCCGGGATGCTGCGATAGATGCCTCGGAAATCCTTGGATTTCGGTGGCTAAATGAACCAACTTGGCCCCGAGCGGCGTCGTCGGGTCGATGCCGACTTGAAGGCACCGAAGGTCCAGGCGATCTGCACCGCATTGCCCATCGGTTTGTTTGGCCAGCGCGTCCACCCGGTCGGGCGATAAGCCCAAGGCTTTGCCGACATCACGAACGGCACTGCGAGCGCGATAAGTGACGACGGTCGCGGCCAGCCCGGCACGCTCACGGCCATACTTGTCGTAGAGATATTGGATCACTTCTTCGCGGCGGGAATGTTCAAAATCCACGTCGATGTCGGGTGCCTCATCGCGCTCCTTGCTAATGAAACGGCCAAAGAGCAAGTTGATATGTTCGGGATCGACTGCTGTTATCCCCAAACAGTAGCAAACTGCGGAATTGGCGGCTGACCCTCTGCCCTGGCATAGTATTTCGCGTTCCCGTGCGAAACGAACCAGGTCATAGACGGTGAGAAAGTAAGCCTCATAGCGAAGCTCTTGAATGATCGCTAATTCATGTTCGATCAGGGCACGAACTTTGTCCGGGATACCGTTTGGATAGCGGACGCCCGCGCCAATCCACGTCAATTTGGCGAGATGGTCGGTCGGGGTCGATCCGTGCGGGACAAGTTCTTCGGGATATTCGTACCGCAGTTCGTCCAGGGAAAACGTGCAACGCTCGGCGATTTCGAGCGTTCGCTTGACAGCGGCCCGATCATTGGCAAACACGGTCGCAATCTGTTCGATGGATCGCAGGTGACGTTGAGCGTTTGGGAAAAGCGCATCGCCAGCGTTGGCGACCGTGGTGCCATTGCGAATCGCGGTCAGCACGTCATGAAGCGGCAAACGGCAGGGTGCGTGATAACGCACGTCGTTGGCAGCTATCAGGGGCATCCTGGACTGAAGGGATAAGTCCTGAAGTTCACGCAAGCGCCTTTCGTCGTCGGGGCCGCGAAACAATTCTGCCAACAAGTAGGCCCGCCGGCCGAACAACTCGCGGTAGCGGTCGAGCAAGTTGATCGCTTGGGTGGCATCGGCCGGTGGCAACACACCGGCGATCATCCCGTCGGCATGTCCCACCACGTCGTCGAAGGCGAGGCTACATTCGCCTTTTTCGGCTCGGCGACGACCTACCGTCAATAAGCGGCATAGCCGACTGTAGGATTTCCGATCCGTGGCCCAAAGCACGGCCGACGGAGCATCGCTGAGATGCACCTCTGCACCCACAACCAGTTTCAGCTTGTGCTTCTTTGCAGCAACGTGAGCCTTAACGATGCCGGCCAAGCTATTGCGATCCGTGATGGCCAGTGCTGCATAACCACGGCCGCTGGCCGTCTCTACCAGTTCATCGGCGTGCGACGCACCTTCGAGGAATGAGTAGTTCGACTTGCAATGCAATTCGGCGTATTCGATCAATCGAAACTCCCGTGCATGTGCCAATCGCCAACGGACAAGTCGCGGAACAACCAGAAACGCCGACCCGCATCGGTTTCGACGCGATAGTAATCTCTTCGCACCGTACCGGCACATCGCCAGCCGGTTTCAATTAGCTCCGGCCCCCAATGTCGAGCGATGACGTGCCGCGTTCGGTGCCAATGAAATGCGATCGGTGGCCCGTCAGGTACAACCGATACCGCATCAATACGCTGCGGCGGGTTGATGAAGCGAAGCGGTCGGTGACTCGCTGCGGCTGGTCCCGCGCGCGAAGTCCTTAGCCGCAGCGATCCCAGCAACGGGACATAGCGATAGGCATGTTCCGGGGCGGCATCCGGTAATAATTCAGGTCGAACCACGGCATCTGATCCCAGACGGCTGGTTAGCCGCTCCACCAACGCCGCCCATTCTCGGGCGACGTAGCAATCGTCACCCGCAAACAGTTGGCCGGGTCGATCAACCAGCGGAGCGACACGATCCACGCGCAATTCGATTCTCTTGACATGGCCGGGCAACTTGATGCGGTCGAGTTGCAATCCGAGTAAATCTGCTAGTTGTTTCCCCGCAACGGTCGGCCGAAATACCCCCACTTCCAACGCAACCGGCTTGCCGGCCGTGCAAATCATTCGGCCGATGAGTCGTATGGCTCCCACGCCGCGTGTACGAAGTATGGCGGTGATATGTTCGAGCAAATCGGCGATCACACACGCAAGCACTTCACGTTGGTCCGATGGATATTCCATATCGAAGTACGCCTCAAAACGAGGCGGCGGCCGGTGCGGTGTGACAGTCTCCGCTATCGTGCCAAGTGCCTGGTCGATCCTCAGCAACACCAGTGAGCCGAATCTTGCTGCCAAATCGGCCCTGGGCAATTGCGTCAACTGTTGGATAGTCTGCACACCGAGTCGAGCTAGTAAGTCTTGCGCTTCGCCCGGAATGCGTAGTCGGTCAATGAAAAGCCCTCCCAATGCTGTCCGCAATTCTTCGGAGGATACGAGAGAGACAGGGTTGCTTGATGCCGCCAGTGCCCACGATGCCCCAAGCGTATCGGTGATGGCGATGTGGGCCGCATAGCCTACTGCCTGACAAGCAGTGAGGATTTCGCCGGCGAGTGCTTTTTCACCGCCGAATAGGTGTGCCAACCCGGACACGTCCAGAAATAGATGCTTAGGCGATTCACCGAACCAGGCTGGCTGCTTGCATTGCCCAACGGGAAGCCGTGGTGTTAGTGAATCCCAACCGACAATTGGGCTGAATCGCTCGCACGTCTCGGCCAGGTTGCCCAGTGCTTTCCGATCCTTCGCAGGTTCGTAAGGCAGTACGGTCATCGGCACCGTTATGCTTGCCGTCGCCTCGGCGAGCGACATTCCGACCGATATACCCAAGTTCGCAGCCAACGCGCAGCGAGCGACAATTTGCTTACCGCGTCGCCCATCGAGCTGGTCCAGCACGAGCGGAGCGCGACGCAGTTCCGGTCGCTCGACGAGGAGTCGCTGAATCGACCAATTGGGGAAGTACAGACAACCGAAGCGCATCATGGTAGTTGGCCTCACGTCCCGTTACGTCGTCCCATTCGATCTCGACCGATCTGCCCGAAATACTGCTACGGCTTCGCGTGACCTCGATGCTGAGTCGCCGTCCGTACTGAGACGACCGCGATTGTACGGTCAGCTGCAGGTCAGCCCATGTTGGTTGTCCACGCATTGATATGGGGCGAAACAACATGCCCAACGTGCCGCCTTCCTGAGCGGCGGAACGCAAGCGACGAAATTCGGTTGAAGTCAGCCGATCACGCGACAACCAAATCGCTCCGACTGCGCGGGAGCGAAGCGACTGCACAGCGGCCCAAAGTTCGGCGGCCTTGTCATTGGTTTGAACGACCGCCAATCGCTCGGGCATCACCCCCCAGCCGGCGGCGGCCGGCGGATAGAACTCATGGCTACGATCAAACGCCACGATCTTGGCCGGTGGGGGGCAAACCACGCGCGTGATTGCTGTCGCCAATGACCTCGTTCCGACGCCATCATCCTCAGCGAGCACCTCGATAAGCGAGCCGCGCGCGACCCCGCCGTCGGGCAACACACGATCCAATGCTGCGAAGCCGGTGGAAAAAAAATGCCGCTTCAATCCGACCTCGCCGCAAACGGCGATGGCGTGCCGCAAATGCTCCAACAATTCCGTCCGCTCTGCCGAAGTCATCGCACTAACCAGCTAAGCAAAGGCAAACTTGCAGTCTTTTACTGTACACTCGTACCCTAAATAAACAATGTCCGTTGTTGAGCTACGACAGGAGAAAATGCATGAAATCGGGCCTTACAATCGTCACAGTCGGGCCAGACAGGTTCACTACAGCCGCCGCATCCCATCGCCCCGGCTTTTTCGTCGCGGTCCCAGGGCGCAGGAGGCGGCTTGGGTGACGAAAAAGGCGTGTGGCGGCGACCAATATCAAATCTCAAAGTCCGAGTTCAACGCGGACCGGTCAATCGACGGTTTTCCGGACAGGCACGCCTCACCTTCGTGAGGACCGAATCCGGTCTATCCAGAAAATCGAAGTAATCCGCTAAGCCATTGACGTGTCGTTAATCGCATTGGGAGGGCAGTGGGAAACGTGAACCGTGTACCGACAGGGTTGGGGTGCATTCACCCCCATTTCACTTCCGTAAGGCCTCTCCGTTGACTGCTACGAGGCAGAAATAATCCGCTCCCTCTTCCTCCCTCCTGCATGAATCTTTTCATCGACTTGCACCGGCCGGACGAGTTTCCACAGTTCAGCCTCGAACAACTACAGGAAGTTAAAGGATAAACAATCTTGAAGTTAAGTATATATCTCTAACGGTATTAGGTATGTGCGACCAAGAGTACGTGACCGGCTTTCCAAACCATTGAAATGCCTCAATTCTGATTTTGGCGACCCCGCGACCAAGAGTACGTGGCGGGGGCGCGACCAAGTGTACGTGATTGGCGCGACCAAGAGTACGTGGATAACTTTTCGGACTGGACGACTTATCCACAGGCCAGACCGCGCTACGCATCGGCGAGGAATCCGGCTGCATGGCGGTAAGGAACCGGCGGCGGACTTTGGCTGAGGATCAAGCCTTCGTCGGATTCCTCGATGCGTGCGGTCGGATAGACCGACCAGACGGATATTAGCGTGTCCATGAATTGTCGCCGGAAGTCGCGCACGCGGTCATAGCCCTGCCCGAACTGGTCGTACAGGGCGGCCCAAGTGATGCGCTGCGGCCGACCGACCGGAATGCGGTGCAACCGCTGCGACAGCCACATATACATATCGAGCGCCATCGACGACGAGGCAAGGGCTGCGACCGCTCGTCGGTCGAGCGGCACCGCATGTCGACCGAGACTATCGAAATAGTCGCCGCTGAGTCGCACAGTGGACGGCCACATCACTCGTTGGTCCGGGTGGTCGGGAAACCACAGGTCCATCGCGGAAACAATCTGCGTGTTGATCTGCAACACCCGGTCGCCATCGGGAATTCCGAGACGCACCGTAGCGGCTGAGAGCCGCCCAAGCTGTTCTTTTAACCTGCGAAGTTGAGTGCCAGTCGTGGCAACGCCAAGCGACCGCGCAAACGCGGTCATGGAGCTTTCAACATCGATTATCGGGGAGACGGTGCGGATGGCTTCGCTGGCGAGATAGATCAGCACCAGTCGTGGCTTTTCACCGTAGGGAAGTCCGAGTTGAACGTACTTGTTGAGTTTGGGATCAAGCGCCGATCCGGCCTCGACGCGCATAGTTGCGATCCCTTGCTTCCGATCCCAAACGCGGATGTTGTCGCCCGGATTGCGATAAGGCAAGCCGCACTGGCATTGCACAGTATGCAGATAATCGACGGTCTCCGGCGGTGCCGAGCGGATGCTGATGGCCGCTTCCACGCGACGCCGCATCACGGGCGTCAGCGGATCAGTCGGGTCAAGGATGCGGCCAATGTCAGTCATCGGGGAAACGTTCTGCCTAGCATTTGACGCATCCTCCTGTCAATGTGGCCGAGCGAAATGCCCGGTCAACGCGGTTACATATGTCCGTGTTTCCTCAACCAATCGGTCAGTGCAATTTCGATGATTTCCTGTTGGGAACTTGGCTCTTTGCCGGCAAGTTGGTGTTCCAACGAGATGCGTTTCAATATCGCAGCCAACTCCGGCAAAACGCGAGCGGAAAGCAAGACGCGGCCACGGTTCATTAGACCCCCACCGTTGGCGTCTTCGCGATAATCGGGAGCCGGTGGACGGATTTGGGTTTTTTGCGACTGTGAATTGTTGGCGGGCTTGCCATACACAAACGCCTCTTCCACCTGCGGGTCGGCGGCCTTCGCGTTCTTAATGCCTTCACTGAGTGATCGACGTTCTGCCATGCCCCTACCCTGCTGCCACTTTCCTTTTTGTCTTTTTGACGCCAACCGCCGACGGGATGATTTCGCGGAATAACTGCTCGACTTCGCTCGCGGCTTCTTGGCCGCGTGCCCCCATGTCGGATACGACCTTACCTTGGCCCGGCGCATCGGCGTAAATCTGGCGGAGTGTCAACGCGGTCTTGGCCAGAGGCAAGCGCAGTGTCGCTGCCGCCTCCTTCATGTCGCTGGTCAGACGATAATTGCGGCCGACCATACTGAGAACAATGATGGCTTCCGGCTTGCCGGCGCGGATGTCTTGAGCCTGGCGCAATACTTCAGTGGCTTTGGCGAGCGCCCGCACCTCCAGCATGGATGCTTTGCATGGCACGATGGCCATATCAGCACGCAAGAGCAGCGCTCGGCTGGTTTCGGTGTTGCTGCCGGGGCCGTCGGCGACGACAAAATCAACGTCCTGGCTGATACCTGGCAACTCATTGAGAATGGTGTCAGGATTGCCGAGCCGCACGGCCTTGATCGTCGGATCGGCTTCGTTGCTCCATTGCGACGACGAGTGTTGTGTATCACAATCGGCCAATACAACCGAATGCCCTTGGGCACGGAGCCAGGCCGCCAGATGCACCGATACGGTGCTCTTGCCCACTCCGCCCTTACTATTGACGACAGCGATAATCATGCGCCGGACCCTAGCGCATGGCTGGCGAGTTGGCAAGCAAGAAAACGTGCCGACCAACTGGCTGTCTGTTTGTCTGGTCAAACGTCTTGCCGATCATCAACGTTGCCACATAGCCAGACGGCTGGAAAGATGGCCCGCCATTAGACTTTCGTACAGGGAGGCCAGCCAGTCATCTGTCCGGCCTACAGGATGGCAAGCTGTCGTGTTGGCTGGCATGTCAGCATGTTGACATGCTGGCATTCAAGCTCGTTCCGAATCAAAGGCATGGTTTGCGGCTATTACCTGATGAGTTCTACGTTCACGCCGATGTCGAGCCCAAGCCACGCGCGGTCGGCAGTCAGAATGGGCAAGTCGAGAATCAATCCCAACCCGAGACAAGCCCTGTCGGCGAGTGACAGGCCCGACGCTCGTGTCGCCAACCGAAGTGATGCGGCCGTTGCGGCCTGTTCTGCGTCGAACGGCCAGTGGGAGAGGCGGAACCGTCCGATCTGGGCGATGGTGTCGTGGAGCTTATTGCCCCGCTCTATTGAGGTGGTCAGCACTTCTGAGTAGTTGACCGCCGAAATGACGGCGTCGGCTAAGCGGGGTGCGACAATGTCGGCACCGGGTTCGTTGAGCAACAGTGCTAATAGTGCCGACGCATCAATAACTACGCTACTCACGGGGATGCTCTGCGCGGCCAGCGGCATCCTCGGCGGCCTCTTTGGCGGCCTCCGCTCTACGATCCGCGATCAATTCATCGACGACACTCTGACCGGGGATGCGACACGGGGCAAAATAATCCTGAACTTCCTTGATGACTTCGGCAAGACTTCGAAATTGCAAACCGGCCTCGGTATCGCTCACCACAATCGTATCGCCCGCTTGCCAGTTGTGACTTCGACGGCAAGGGGCCGGTATGACGACGCGGCCATCGTCGCCTAGTTTGACATGATATGTATTGTTCTGTTGCATTTGGCATCACTTTCTGTAACTGACTCGGAATCACCTTACATCATCTTCTGGCCGCCCGTCAATTAACTTCATCGGCGGCATGCTCATGGCCTCTGACAGAAGATCGTTAACTGTCGGGTGCCTCGGCTTGTGATAAATAACGTCCTTTGTCTGCTTCAACTTGGACCGCTTGGTTTCTGGCAGAAACGCGACGATTGCCATGTCGATGAGGATCTGTCATCTATCAGGAATGCGTCGCGTCTTTGAATCATGGCAGGAGTAACGTGAATGCCGCATCCGTTGCGTCTTTCCATTGTGCGGCGGTCAGGCCACGAATGATGCCGGATGAATTACTTCGATGTCCTGATAACGGACGAAATCGCGCGCGTCGAAAGTTAGGATGTGTCCGACACGATGGACCTTCATCGCGGCGACCAAACGGGCGTCGTGGGCCGCACGGCCGACCACATCAAATGAACGCACGATCAATTGCCATTCCCTGAATATGTCCTGCCAATCCGGCAAGAGAGGGAACAGAAGACGGATGGTACGCACATATGAATCGGTTTCCACGGAAGTCAGGCCAAGGCCGTTGGCCGCTTTCGGTCGTGTGGCAATGACCCACAACTCATAGAGAACTTGCGGAACAATAACAAGGGTGCATTCGTCGCCGTGAAGAAATGAAATCGCGTCGGCTGCCCGGTCGTGATCTGGGTGTGTAGGTTGAAGCAGTCGGGCGAGGATATTTGTGTCGAGCAATATCATCGCTCTTGCGAGTCGTCGTAGATGGCTTCTCGGGAGTCATCAGCTACGCTCGTAGGTCCGCTGCTGGCGAATCGATCAAAGGCGGCGAGCCAGGCGTCGCCTACTAAGACCGGATGATCGATTGCGTCGTCGTCGGCACTCTCGGACAGCTTACTGCCGTAGTGCAATTGTAGCTTCCGCACATGATCGACAATTGATTGAGCGATTGCCGGGGGCAATCCGGTTAGCGGAAGCGGCTGAAGAAGCGAAGGGGTCTGTTGCATCACCGACAGATCGTAGCATGATTTACGCTGCATTTGCAACCATTTGTTTGTCAATGTTGTCAGACACGCGTTGTTAAGACCAAAAAAGGGTGAGCGTGAAGAGGCAGTGGGATGCATTGTCGCCGAAGTTGTTCATGGGCGGTGTCTCTTCGATGGTCGTTTCTTGTCAAGGGGCTTGCGGCTTTTCGCCGCCGTCTTTTTCGCTGGTTTGGGCACTCGGCTGGTTTTCGGGGTCGATGTTTCTGGTGTAGGTTGAGTCAGCTCGGCTTCCAGTGCTTCCACGGTCGGTAGCGAGGACTGTAAATTGGCCGGAAGAGCACGGGTTAATTCGTATTCCGACACGCCGATGGGCTTTTTCATGCCGCGAAGCGCATATTCGGCGATGACCCGGTTGCGATCTTGGCAAAGTATCAGGCCGATGGACGGCGCGTCCGACGGATGGCGGCGCTTATCGTCCACGACGCCCAAGTAGAAATTCATCTTGCCGGCGTATTCAGGTTTGAACTCGCCGATCTTGAGGTCGATGACGACGTAGCAGCGTAAGATTAAGTGGTAGAACAACAGGTCGATGTAAAAGTCGCTGTCGCCGACGACCACGTTGTGTTGTCGTCCGACGAAGGCAAATCCCTGG
>JANLTA010000862.1:0-8831 GCA_031362705.1 Gemmataceae bacterium
CTAGCCGGAAGCGGCCGGGGTTCTGGAAGTGCCGGCATGAATGCGGCCGTGAAAAACTACTGGCGCAGGATAAGCTCCTGCAGAACAAGCAGGAACCCCCCTGGTGTTACTGCCAGACCGAGAACCGCAAAGGGTGGCACATCGCCGGACGACGATTCGGCAACTGGGTCGCGCTCCAGCGGGATCCCGAAGTGCCGCGACTCTGGCAATGCCGTTGCGATTGTGGCGTGATCAAGAAATTCCGCAAGTATGATCTGATCACGTTGCCGCTGCCATTTTGCGAATGCTTGACTTATGGGCGGATTCCAGACCTGACCGGCCAGAAATTCGGCCGCCTCGTCGCCTTGAAACTTGTCGACAAAAACGAATTCGGCGCCAACATGTGGAAATGCCGTTGCGATTGCGGCAAGACCTACGTCGTCTCCGGCAATGTCCTACGACGCGGCACTTGCAAATCCTGCGGCTGCATCGGCCGGCTCGGAAAATGGGCCCTCGAGCGCCGTCGTGAAAAGAAGAATCAAATCGATCTGACGCCTTGGCTCACAACATTTCGCAAACTGATTAATCACCACCGGGCCACAACCCAGACCGCCCGACGCCGTTCGTCGCCACGGTCGCGCCTCATGGACAAATGAACGGAGATCAAGTGTTGATAGAGGCGTTGGTCGAGACTTGATTTAGACAGCAGATCGGGGGTATCGACCAACCACGGCGATGCACAAGAACCCAAGTCCAGCGAGACCTGCCAGTAAGATCAAAGGCGGTGGAACATCCTCAATGCCCGATGAACCGATGTTGGTCAAATGCCAGGCTACACCGAAGCTGGCAACTCCTAATATCAGGCAGATCATTCGTAAGTGAATGGTGGCAGGCTCCCATCTCATTCGTCGTTCCTCGTCGTTGATGTCTAACGCTTCTCTCACCTGCCGGGGCAATCGCCCGGCTGAATTCAAACTACGCGACGTGCCCGCCGCGGTTCGGTGCAGCACCGGGTTCGGCGCGCTACTCCAACTGAACAGTTCTTGCCGCGTAATCGATGTCTAGGTGGCGGCCATTGAGCAGCATTGTTCCAAGTAGCGGAAACTCGCTGTCGCTTGCGACGACCTGAGTCTCGTAAGTATCGCCGAACCAATCTAAGAAACAGGAATACGTTTCCAGCGCCACCAGTTGTCCATCCGCCAAGATTGCCTCGGCCGATGATTGTTTCGCAAGACCGAGCCCAGAAACTGATTGTCGTGGTAAAACCAGTCCGCCATTGAAGGCAGTGTCCACCCATGCCACGAGTTCCGTCCGTTCCCCGCCGCGAGACGCTGACACCGGCACGCGAAGCAATGCCCGCAGTTGATTGTCCACATGCCCTGTCAACGGATCATGCCTCCGACAGTGAAGGCGGCGGCGTGTCCGATCCGGATGGTGTGTGACAGTCGAGACGGGTGCTTCACTGTAGCCGATCTCACCGCTTCATCGAATGTGTCTCCCAGAAATGACTCGCCCGATTCGGGCTCGATCGCCACGAACCGCCCTCGGTGCTCGGCCTCAAGCAATGTCTGGAGTTGCTCGGTGTAGATCCGCTTGGATCGTTCAATAACCGATTTGGTGTTTTCTGATACCATGCTCGCTTCTCCAGCGGACTCTCGTCAGTTTACATGTTCCACTGCTCAGCTGCAGCGCCGTGTTCGGCGTGCCCTTACCGTAAGAACCACTCCGCCACGTTGCCGAACACCTTGGCGATCTCACTTCGCCCTTTCACGCCGAACCCGTGATCACCGCCCTCGATCCGCTCGGCCGTCACTTCGCGTCCGGTGGCTAACAGTTCCGCACGCATGACGTCGAAGCCAATCACGGAATCCGCCTCGTCGGCCGTGCCGTGGGCGAGATAGATCTTCGCCTTGCCCCGCTTCAGCTCGTCGATCACCGACGACTTGAGGAACGTGGACCAGCGGCGGTATGGGTGCCCCATCCAGAAGTCGTTGATGCTCTCGGGCTTGGCGAGAATTTTAGCCCACTCCTCATACACGGCCTGAGCGGCCGCGTCGCCTCAACTGCCGGCACTTCGCCGGAGACCCGCGCGGCCACGATGCCCCCTTCCGAGTGGCCGACGACCAGAACCCGTTTCGGGTCGATGTCCGGTCGCGCCAGCACTGCCTTGAGCGCCGCTGCGTTGGCGGTCGCCCACCGCGGGAGCGTGTGCTCTTTCAGGAACTCCCGCGACCCATCCGTTGCTCCACCCATCCGCTTCGGCGTGTCGAGGGGCTTCACCCCCGGTTTCTCGACCACCAGCACGCGGGCACGCCCCTTTGCCATTTGATACGTGAGTCCTTGCAGGCCGCTGTTGACCTTGTCCTCGTGCCGGGTCCACACGGACTGGCAACCGGAGCCTGAGACGAACAGGATCACGGGCAATGGCTTGTCCTGGCTCGCACGCGGCGGCTTGGAGAGGTAAGCCGTGATCGTCCTCCCAAGCTCGTCTTTGCCCGTGAATTGTTCAAAAGGAATTCGCAACTCGGCTGTGTCTTTCGCGATGGGCGGTGCTTGCGCGAGTACCAACCAGCAAGCCAGAAAAATCATGCGTGCCTCCCAAATGACGAAGCCGATGACGAGGCGAACATTTCACTGCTCTGCCGGGGAAATCGTCCGGCTGACTTCAAACTACACGACGTGCCCACCCGGGTCAGGTGTAGTGGATGATTAGGTTTCTCCCGACTTAGCTTCTAGTTCGGCTGACTTGATCAATCTGCGAACTCGGTTTTTTAGCGCAGTATTCACTTTGCCATTGTCCGAGAGCTTCTCAAATCGAAGAAGGTTCTCCAACATTGCACTGAGATTTTGTGCGCTGCATTCTTCTCTCAGTTTGACTGCGTATTCTTGGACCTCGCGTCTCAGTTGTTGCCATTCGCCTTGACATCGGACGCATCGAAATCGATGGGCGTGGACATAGATTTTCCACTCTTCGAACCATCGTTTTTGCTGGGCTGCCGTGAACAAGACCTTTGATCCACAACCCACACACGTCTCGGTTCGCGATTCATAAAAATCCGGAAGAAACGCAGAACGTCTGGAATCGTCGGAGAGCGCATCTTTATTCACCGATAGCCGACGAGAATTCTTACGACCCATTGTTGTCGCACCTAACGCTTCGCTCACTCGCCGGCGCAATCGTCCGGCTGACTTCAAACTACACGACGTGGCCGCTCGGGTCACGTGGGGCGCCTTGCAAGAAGTGTGATTTCCGTGTCGCTTCGAATACGAGGCTTTGATCAACTAAACAGTTTCAGAACGACCGGGTCTTGTGGCTTCAGGAACTGACAGCCGAAGACCCACGAGTCTCGTTCTTTTTGGACGTGACATACCTTCATGTCGATCGACGCAGTGGATTTGGCATCCAACTGGCATTGAATGCGGATCGACTGCCCCACGGTGACTTCAGATTCGGATGCGATGCATAAGCCGCCGTTCGACTTGTTCATCACGTGGCCCTGGCAAAACCCCGAATCGTCATGGATGAAGACCGGCAAACTATCACCGGGCTTTCGAACATCTTGACGCCGCTCGGCCAAGGCCAAATTGACTTTCTCGCAGGTATCAGGTCCAGCCGAATCAACTCCCAGTTCATGCAAACGTTTTGACACGTCCTGTCGTGGCAGTACCGCCTGAGGTCGAGGCTGGGGCAGCGGTTGCGATGGAACCAAGTATGCACAATGCAGCAACCAAACCAGCGTTATTGCACAGGCACTATGAAGCGGCAAAATTATGGCAGGCGCCAGCTGAATGATCCCCATGATCGGGTACACCCATTACGCAATTTCGACCTGATTGACGGAATCTGGCATTCGGACGGCACAGGGGGGACGCCACCAGAGTGTAGGTTACGGCAGGAGTGCCGTCAAATCTGGCTGACCTAATCTGCCGTCTCTTCGAACTTCAACAGAAAAGATCCGTGGGCGATGGCGTTCAAACGCGTCCAAGAGCCGTTGCCCGAAAACACAGATCGTCTGTTCCCAAGGATGGCCAAACGTCCCAAACGATGTGTCCTTGGCAAGGAAAATCGAGTAATCGCCATCCGGGAGCACTGGTATGACCCAAGTCCCATCCCCACTATTGGGAATATCACCATGTGGATAAAATCGGTAACAAGTGTGTTGCCAATCCAGAGCGTATAAGAACTCTGATTCAGAAATAAGTTCACAAAAGGCTGCGACCACCTTCGCGTGCAAATCGGACTGTACGAAAACGAAATCGGTTTCGCCTCTGTCAAACGCCTTTGCGATCGAGTAAGTCACCGATGGTACCGGCTCGTTAATGCTCGGCCAAGCATGCGGATCAATGCTCGGGCTGAAACTGAAACGACCGTAGAAGTCGTCCCAGATCTTGCGGTATTCACACTCGCCGAGTTCCAGCCACGCATTCATCGAGAATCATCCCATGCGCGGAGAAGCTGCGACTCCTTAGTTGCGAAGCCGCCGAACGCCACACTCACCTACCGAGGCCATCGCCCTGCTAACTCCAAGCCACATGATCTACCCGCCGCTCCGCTGGATGCATGCGCATGTTACGCGGGGCGACGCGGCCGACTCTTTTTGGCCGGAACCGAACGCTTCTTGGCCGATGTCGATTGAATGACCACCGGCCCGCGGCCAGTGGGTGCAAACGGCACTTTGTTACGCGCGATGGCTTCTTCGACTAAGCTCACGACGGCCGGACGAGCGAGTGTGGAAGCACCCTCCACGAGAATCCAGCGCGCGTTGGCGGACCCCTGCAACAGTTTCTCAGGATCCGGCAATCCCTTACCTTGATTGAAATACAGCTTCACGCCGTCCGCGCTCGCACGGATTCCAAAAACGCCTTGGTACCCGTGCTCGTTCGGTGACAAACTGATTACCACGGCACCTAAGTTCTCATATTCATACACCACCTCATGCGCGGAGGGCAGACGCTTTCGCAGCGACCGTCGCATTGTGCCTATCAGCCGTTCATGCGCGGGCGCGTACTTGGCAATAAGCCCACTCAATTCGACCTCTGCCGATCGTCGCTCCACCGCAGACTGAGTACTCACCTGTGAAATGCTCATGACTTGAAGATCCGCCAAACGACACCGTCACCTGTACCCTCGCTCACGATCGGTTCACCCGAACCTCGATCTCGGCGATGAGTGAGTCGAGTGGGTGACCACCAGTCGCCTGGATCTCGCGCACTCCCTCCTGATACTCCTGTTCGTCGAAGGATTGCCTGGCCCATTCCAGCAAGTCGGGTGGAACTGGTTCGTATGGGAACGGCGCGGGCAGATCGGTCGGCGACGGTGGCAAGGAGAACCCTCGTGAACGCTACGCCGCCGACGACGGCGTTGGCTTTTCCGAATCGGCTGAAACAACGAGTCGATCGCGGTATTGGGTTTGTAAGCGCATGTAATACTCGACGAGTTGCGCGGGGTCGTGGCCACAACGCGCCGAAATCCTGTGTCGAACTTCGCGGATTTCGTCGATCGTCGGGTCAGGGGTTCGCGGCGTCTCCATCGATTTCTCCAAGCAACTCGAGCGGCGTGACAATCGCGGGCACAAACAATCCCAACAGCGTATTCACTCGACGAATGTGTCCAAACTTGTTGGCATTCGCCAAGTGTTGACAATTCCAAGTTACCAGAAAGTCGCACTTGTGATAAGACGCCAGTGCCAGATGAAGCGCATCGCCGGCGGGATCAGCCGGCATGACCTTGTGTTGCAAATAAGCCAAAACGATATCCGCCACGGCCGTCGTCACTGGCACCAGTGGAAGCGTGCTGACCAACTCCAACCAGTCCGCCACCCGTTCCGCCGGCCCTCCTGCCAATTCGTCCAATACGGCTGGACTTGTGACAAGTTCATATCGACCCGGATATGCCGACCACCATTGCCGTGTCCAATCACGACGGGCAACGATAGCCGCGGCCGTGCGCGTCTCGTGATAGAAACTCGGAATCGTCGTCTCGATGTACGCTCGCGGCAATGACATGATCACATTCTAGGGTGTAGTCTTGCGCTCATCCTTTTTTGGGAGTCGATGCCGAAAACCGCATTGAAAGTGATGAATGGGCAAAGGCCGGCATCGTCGGCGATGACTCCGGGGATTGGACATAGCCAGGCGCCTCTAGCTACCCTCGCGCTTGAACTCGAAGCGCTGGGGGCGACCGCCCTTGATGAAGCCGATCGAGGCGCTCAGCCCACCCTCGGCCGAAAGCTCGTACGCGATGCGCTGCGGGGAGTCGTGGCGCGGGTTCTCGAACACGGCGCGCGTCTTGCCCAGCTCGGTGAGCACGAACTCGGTCGGCGGGCGGCCGCCGGGCTGCGCAATGTAGACCAGCCCGCCGTCGCGCTCGACGATGCGCAGGAACTCGAACGCGGACATCTTGTCGCGCGAGACCGTGCGCGACACGCTGAGCATCGCGCCGCCGAGCGGCGGGCTCCATCGCTCTTCGATCGACGCCGCGCCCCTCGATCCGACCCACGCGCCGGCCAGCCAGGCTATGTCGCTCATCGCGGCCTTGGCCGGCGTGGGCAGCGCAATGTCCTTCGGATGGCGGAAGAGCGACACCGATTCCTTCCCCGTGGGCGGATCAAGCGTAACGCTCGCGAGCATTCCGTCGGCCGTTGGGCGCAGCTTCCATCGAATCTGCCCCTTGCCCGAGTTGTCCGACTCGCGCACCGGGAGGGTCTCGTACACGTACGCGCCGTCCTTCCATTCGCCCCGGTAGCGCGAGGTGAAGCCCTTCCCGGCGAATTCAATGGTCGAGCCATCGAGCGGCATGCGAATCTCGCCGTCGCGGCTCACCACGACGACCGCATCCTTCTCGACGCGCAGCTTGACCCTCGGGCCCATGTTGGGCCCCTGCTGCTCGAGGGCTCGGCCCTCGGTGCGGTCCTCGACATACACCCACTCGCCGTCCAACTCGCGCAACCCGTCGGGCTGCGCCGGGCGCGCGCTCAAGGCCAAGGCCGCGCCGAAGGTTGCGACGAGAGCGAGCGCTGATGCCGACCAAGTGCGCCATTGCATTGCGGAGTCCCCTTTCAAGTTGTGATCAACAAAGACTAGCGGCATTGCTTATGTCCGTGTCGGCCTAACTCTACAACTCAGCCGCCGGGGCCGCTTCTAGCGACTTTGAATTCCGAGCAGCCGGAATGGCGGCTCCGGTCGGGTGGAGCGTCTGGTTCGGCCTTTCGAATGACACGACACGCGATGGCGTGGACGCTTGTCGTTTTTGGGCATCCTCGACGATCTTTCGAATGTCAAATTCGAATCGAGCGGCCAGTTCCTCACGGATCGCACGAACCTCATCAACAATCGGATCGCGAATCATGGCTGAGTTCCCATAAGTCCTTCAGGCGTGCAAATAGTCGGGCAAGAAAATCCATGTTGGGCGCAAATCGCCTGGACCTGTTTGACGATCTGTGCATTGGCGATGTGCGCACAATTCCAGGTTAACAGAAAATCGATGGAATGTACCGCGCTGACGGCGATGTGCGCTGCGTCGCGGGCGGCCCTGGCTGGGATGACTCCTGCTTGAAGTATGACCGACGCGAGTTCCAGCACCGATTCCGAGATATCAAGCAAGGGCATCGGATTGAGGATCGCCAGACGTTCTTGAGCCGCTTGGGCGTCTCCGCCGCCGGCTTCGTCAAGGACGAATTGCGAGATGCAAAGCTCAAACTCACTTCGCCGCGTTCGCCACCATTCCTTAGTCAATTGTTGATGGCCGGCAATGATGAGATCTCGGCTCGGCCATGCCGTCAGGTAACTTGGTATCGTCGTTTCGAGGTAAACACGCTGCGCCATGATGCTAGCTATTGTATGTCATAACCGCGCCGTGCAGGGGAAGCGGATAGTTCGGCCGGGCTTAAGTCGAGCCACGATGAAACACGTACATCCACAGCATAACGCCCGCGAACCAATGCAAGCCACCGGTGTCGAGCAATGCAATTACGATCCCGCCCCAATACAGCGATCGCGACTCGCGAAGGATCGCCACACCAATGATGACCAGAAGCGAGCCGACGATCGGGATGCCCGAAACCCTCTTGTACTCACGGCCCAACAGCTTGCATAGCGGATACTGCAGGAAACTCAGATAGAAGTTCAAGCAGCATACCACGGCGCCGGAGGCCAACAGAGAGTAGCCGAGAACCTCAACCACATCCGTCAACTCCCGTAGCCGAACGCCACGCTCACCCGATGGGGCAATCGTCCGGCTCCCTTCAAACTATACGACGTGCCCACCCCGGGCAGGGTTGTTTCATCTCTTCAGACCGGTTCACCGGTCTTACCGCGCTTCGCGTATAGGCCCGTCCTTCAGGACGGGTTATCGAGATATCTTGCTGTGCTTGCGGACGAACTCCAGCACGGCCGAGTGGAACTCCGGGCTGGCAACCGTGCTGCGGTGGTCGCCGTTTTCGATCACCTTGAGTGTGGTATCCGGAAGCACCTTTTGCGTTTCGATGACACGGTCCTTGACTATGTCTGATTCCTGGCTGCCGTGGACGAACAGGACGGGGACCTTGTTGGCCTTTAACTGTGCTTCCGTAACCGTCAACTCCTTGTGACCGCGAAGGACTGCCGCTAGCGCCTTCTGATCGTTGTCTCTGAGGGCGATTTTGCTGATGGCCGACGCTAGTTCCGGGGTCAGTTTGGGTGACCCCGCCGGCACCATCGCGATCATCAGCGGGCCCATGCCGTTGTTTTGCTCCAACGACTCGGCCGTCGCTTCCATCAGCTCGTTGAATGCCTTCGATGGATTTAATGACGGCCCACCGCCACCAAACGTGACGCTGAGCAGTCGATCCGGATGACTCACGAGCAGCTTCCCG
>JANLTA010000887.1:0-6691 GCA_031362705.1 Gemmataceae bacterium
GTATCCATTAGAATCAGGAGCACCAGGAACGTGCCGACGAGTGCGTAGACAAAGGCCATGGATAAGTTCCTCACGGAGAATCATCACCTGATATGTCAGTGAACGAAAAACGTGCATCGGTTGCCATACGCAGACAGTTAAGTCAGTTGACCCAATTTGACAATTTCCCTTTGCACGATCTGAACGCTTCTACCTCATCAACAATTCGCACCTGAACTGAGCCATCGAAGGCATTTTGGTCCTATCCTCACCAATGGCTAAGCCTAAGCATTGAATCTTGAGTTGGAGATAACGATGTCTAACGTCAAAGTGGCTCTTGTCACTGGCAGTGGAGCACGGCGAATTGGTTGGCACGTTGCCGCGGCACTTGCCAAGCGTGGATACTCGCTGGCCATTCACTATCGCAGTTCCGCCGGCGACGCAGAGGAGACGGTCGCGGCGTTTCAGCGGGACGGCATCGACGCGGAAGCCTTTCAGGCCGAGCTAACAGACGAAACGGCGGTTCAGAACTTAATAGCAAATACGGTCACGCGGTTTGGTCGAATTGACGTGCTTGTCAACTGTGCTGCCGCTTGGAAGAGCAAGCCGCTCGAACAGGTGACGGCGGCGGATGTTCGATTGTACTTCGAGACCAATACTCTGGGAACTTTTCTCTGCTCGCAACTGGCTGGCTTGGAAATGGTCAAGCAACCCGAAGGCGGCAGCATCATTACTATCGGCGATTGGGCCGTGGTTCGTCCATACGTCGGCTACTCGGCTTACTTCCCGTCTAAAGGCGCGATCCCAACGCTGACACGCACGCTGGCCGTCGAACTGGGCACACGAAACCCGAATGTCCGCGTCAACTGCATCCTGCCCGGGCCGGTGTTTCTCCCGCTGGACCTTCCCGAGGCGGAACGCAAACAGGCCATCGACGCCACGCTGGTCAAGCGCGAAGGATCGCCCGATCATATCGCTACGACGGTATTGTTCTTGATCGACAACGACTTCGTCACAGGCGTGTCGCTTCCTGTAGATGGTGGTCGAACGGTATTTGCGCCGGATTCGGTGTAAACTCAATAGGTTTCGAAACGCTATGAACGCCCGGCAAATCGTCACGATGGCTTGAGTCGCCGGGCTTCGTCCATGACTTTCAATGGCAATCGAATTTGAGCAATCGTCGGCGCGTCAACATCCACGACCGCATAGCGGCCCCACCATTTATCGTTGACACTCACGACACGCAATGCAGACCAGGGGATAAACAATGGCGGATGGCCTGGCCGAAATAGCGGAAAAGTAGCGATCCGCAAGCCAATTGCACAAACGCGGATCGACACGCAGCCGTTGTAGTCCACCCACCCGAACCGCGCACACTGCCAGTGAAATGACTTGCCGACCGGAGTACCCAAACACCGATAGCGCTGTGACACTGCCAACCACCCGCCAAAATAGGCTAGCGCTGTCAACACGAGACACCAGAAACCGGCGAACAAGACTGCCGCGGTAATAGCAATGAGAGCCGCGATGCGAGGATACCTAAGTAACAAGGCTTTAACTTACGTTCCGGCCAAGCATTCGTCGAAAAATTCGCGGACGCGGTGCGTGTACTCTTCGCCAGCGACTTCCAGGGCCTGGTTGTGCCGGGCACCGGGGACGAGCCAGAAGTCTTTAGGTTCGCGGGCGGCGTCGTAAAGCGCTTTGGCCATACTGGGCCGGATGTAGCTGTCTTTTTCGCCGTGGATGATCAACCAGGGTCGCGGGCCGAATTTGCGAGCGGCAGCTTCTACTTTCACATAAGTGACGCCGCGTTCTTTGCCGACCATCTTCAGGCCATCTTTGCCCACGAGACCGTAATACCACGGTTTCAACATGCCGTGAAGCATGTAGTGCGTGTTGTAGATGGAGAACCAGTAGCGCATATACGGCACCAGTACGGAGTAGGTGCCGAACGCACCATCGGTGATGGCACAGCGGACGAACGGATCGCTAGCGGCCGCCACAATGCCAGCACCGCCACCTTTGGAGATGCCGTAAAAGCCCACGCCGCACTGATCCACATCGGAGCGCTTTTTGAGATAGTCGATCGCGGATTGACAGTCGGCCACATCCTTATCAGTGACCCATTGCAAAGGTTCATAAGTCGGGTCGGCGTCGCTGTCGCCCTGATTCCTCAGTTCCGCCGTAAATACATCGTAGCCTGCGTCCAACAGGTGAGCGACATACGACATGCACGACCAACGGTTAGCGCCGTATTCCAGGCCAAACCAGATGACGCCTTTGCGTTTGGGTAGCGGCGTTCGCAGATAACCGGCTCTGAGCGTGAAGCCGTCGTGCGATTTGAATTCCACGTCCTCAGCATCTGTCGGGCGCTCACCGCGTGGAATCACGAAGATTGGTTTCTCGACGAAAATACGCAACACATGTTCGACATAAAGGTGACTGAGGACGAAATACAACACCGTCAACAAAATGGCAATTGCGACGGGGATCCAGATAAGCAACACGATGCCGATGATGAGCCAGTTCACGGCGGAGCGGCACCATCCAGGAATGAAATACGATCAAAAAACATAGATCGGCCCATCCCTCGTCGCCGACAGTTACTCACGAAACTTGCTCAATACCAACGAGATATTCTGTCCGCCGAAGCCAAACGCATTCGTGACCGCATGGTCGGCTTTGATCTCTCGGGCGGTATTGGGCACGTAATCGAGGTCGCATTCGGGGTCAGGCGTTTCGTAATTGATCGTCGGGTGGGCGACACCGTTGCGGAGCGTCATGATCGACATCAGCACGCCGGACACGCCGGCCGCCGCGATCAAGTGGCCCATTAAGCTCTTAGTCGCGGAGATAGGCACTTTGTAGGCATGATCGCCAAACACGTGTTTCATCGCCAACGTTTCGACGCGGTCGTTGACTTGCGTGCTGGTGCCGTGGGCATTGATGTAGCCAATGTCAGTAGGACGCAATCCCGAATCATTGAGTGCCATCTTGATACTGGCAATCGCACCACGGCCGTCTTCGTGGCTATCAGTCACTCGGAAGGCGTCGCCGGTGGTCCCGTAGCCGGAAACTTCCGCGTAAATTGTCGCGCCGCGCTTCTTGGCGTGTTGAAGTTCTTCGAGGACGACCATCCCACTGCCTTCGCCGAGCACGAAGCCATTGCGGTTAAGGTCGAAGGGCCGTGACGCTTTCACCGGCGCATCATTGCGTGTTGAAAGCGCTGTGAGCAGATTAAAACCGGTCACACCCATCGGGTGAATCATGCTGTGGGAACCACCCGAGAGCATCAGGTCGGCGTCGCCGAAACGGATCATTTCGGTGGCTTCGCCGATGGCTTGGCTCGAAGCGGCACATGCGGTCAGGCAGTTGTAATTCGGGCCGCGCAGGTCAAACTCGCGGGCCAAATGGGCCGGTGGTGTGTGCATTTCCAGTTCACGTTCGCGGGCCTTGTGAAACCGGGCCATCGAACTGGCGTAGAACGCCGATGTGTCCAATGCGCGTTTTTCTGGGCGATTGGCGATTGCGATCGACGATATCAAATTGGAAAAATCGTGTGTACCTTCGCCGGAACCGAGATAAATGCCGAAGCGATCGTGATCGACTTTCGGATTGTCCAATAGCCCCGCATCCGAGAGCGATTGCCGGGCGGCTGCCAAACCGAAGCGTGTGTTGACACCGCACTCATCGAATCGTTCGGCATTGGGAATGTGTTGCGACAGGTCGAACTCTTTCACTTCAGCCGCGAACGATGTTGGAAACGCCCGGGCATCGAATTGGCGAATGGGGCCGACGCCGCTCTTGCCTTCGCACGCGGCGCGAAATAGCGTCGCCACGCTGTGGCCCAGCGGCGTGATGCAACCCATCCCAGTGATGACAACCCTGCGTGCGTGCATATCGATCAGCCGTCCCATCTCCTGATAACTGCCGCGCCGACTTGTCCCAATTCCGTCATGCTTAATTTCAACACATGCGGCTTCCTCACCGTGTGAGGCTCGCGCAAGACGTTGATCGGGCATTCCGGATCAGGCGTTTCATAGTTCAGCGTCGGCGGAAGTGTGCCATCGCGCAACGCGAACAAACTCATCGTCATTTCCACAGGCGCAGCCGCGGCGCTGAGGCTGCCAATGTAACTCTTGCCCGCAAATACCGGCGTGGTCTTGCCAAACACCTTGGCGATTGCCCGCGCCTCCCACGCATCGCCTTTGACGGTGCTTTGGCCATGAGCATTCACATGGTCGACGTCGGCCACTGTGACGTTGGCTTGTTTCAACGCGGCGGTGATGGCTCGCACAATTCCATCACCGGTAAAGTCGCGGTCGAAGGCGGAACCAAAGCCGACCAACTCGCCGTAGATTTTGGCACCACGCCTTTTGGCGTGTTCCAACTCCTCAAGTGCGAAGATGCCGGCACCTTCGCTGATCACAGTGCCGTCGCGATCCTTGTCAAACGGTCGGCACGCCTTTTCCGGAGCGTCTGTGCGGTGCGACAAATCGGCAAAGAGGCACTGTCGGCCCAGGCTCAACACATTGAGTTTGGCGTCGCCCGCACCGGTTAAAAAGAAGTCCGCCTTGTCGCGCTGAAGGATTCGGTACGCCTCACCGATGGCTAGGAGACCTGCGACGTCGGTTTGAGTGATCGAGTTGTTCGGCCCACGCGCGTCATGGAAGATCGAGGTATGGCACGCCACCATGTTCGGCAGATATTTCAGCATCCACAACGGTTGAATCGTCGGAATGCCCTCTTTGCCCCATTTGGCGAAATCCACCTCACCGGGGGTGCCTTGGTACGCGATAACCGATGCAGGAATGAGGTCGTCAAGATCGGTCGGAATAAGGCTGGAGCCGAATTCGACACCAAATCGCTCCGGATCAAGCTGCCCTTTTTTGATGCCGGCGTCGGCCATTGCCGCATTGGCACCTGCCACACCTATGATAATCGGGCGTGCCATCATCTTGATGGCTTTGCGCTCTTCCTTGCCAGCAAGCGACTTGCGCGGGTCAAAGCCTGGCAATTCGCCACCGATGCGTACCGAGTATTGCGAAACATCAAAACTGGTGAGCGGACGTATTCCTGATTGGCCGGATTTGATGGCCGACCATGTCGTGGCCGCGTCCAAGCCCAATGGGCTGAGGACGCTAATCCCGGTGATCACAGCACGGCGCGACGCCATAAGAGGTTCCGATGCTCCATCGTTAGGATAGTTACATTATGGTTGAATGTCGGACGGACAACCGCCGCCGCTGTACATGCGTCACTCGTATTTGGTCAACTTTTCGGGCGGGGGCGACGATTGCATCGCTCGTGCTTCCGCACACCAGGCGGCCATGCGCCCTGCGGTCCAAGGCACGAATGTCCCCTCCGCCATTCGCCGGCCCATTTTCCCCGCCAAAACCACCGCGTGCCGCAGCAATTCCGACGGCGCGCGATTCGTATTGCGCCAAAAAAGCCGTTCTTCATTGCATGACTGCTGTTTGATCAATTTGCCGCGCGGTCGGCCGTATGAGGCCGAGCCGCGATGTAGCACCCGGCAGTCCGGCATGTATCGAATTGAAAAACCAGCGTGACGCAAACGCAGCGACAGGTCCACATCTTCAAAATACGCGCTAAACGAATCAGCGAACCTTCCCACCGCCAACACGGCCTCGCGACGATAGAATGCAGCGCAAGCGCTGGCGGCATCAACAAGTCGATGCGTGAGCCATTGACCTGTCGGCAACTGCCCGCGACCGCGTGGCCGTGCGAAACCGCCTCGGTCATAGGAGTCACCTGCGCTATCAATGCAATGCCCTGGCCAACGTAACACGAGTGGCGCGACGGCTGCAACTGTGGTGTCAGCAAATGCCGCGATGGCTGAAATCGCGGCGGTTGTTAACTCCGCATCATCGTTTAGTAACTGCACTATGTCGGCACGAGCGGCAGTAATTCCCGAGTTCGCGGAGACGCAGAAGCCGCGTGGCTCGGTGAATCGAATGACTTGGCACGCGGCCGTAGATTGAGCGACCGTTGATACGACTCCGCCTTTTGACCCATCATCGATGACGATGATTTGAGTTCCCACGGGTGCATATTGAACGACCGATTGCAGACAGAGTTTCAACAAGTCCGGCCGCGAGTGCGACGGAATGATGACCGACAACGGTGGCTTGGCGTTCATTCGGAAAGTTCAGAAAGTTCGCGGGCGCTCAGCGACAACAGATGCCGTGCCCGCGCGGATTGACCGTGCAAGAGATGCCTGGCAATCTCGGTTAAGCGTTGAAAATGTTGTCGTCCGGTTTGGCTGAATTGTGCTCGCAGACGGCCTTCCCAACTCACTAGTCGTGCCAACAGTCGAAACTGCCAACGCGGCCAGTGCTTCGCCGCATACGTCAACAAGGCATGACGGGTGATCAATCGCAGCGGTGGAGGGACACCTCGGGAATGCAACGGGTGATAATGTGTCACCGTCGGTTCAGACTCGTGCCACACGGTCCAACCCCTAGCTCGTGCCCGGCGGCACAAGTCCACATCCTCGTAGTACAAGAAATAGTCTTCGTCGCAACCGTTCAACTCTTCCCAGCACAGCCTGCGCACTAACAAGCAGCAGCCCGTCGCCCATGGCACTTCAACGGCCTGCAATGGCGTGTGCTGGCAGCGACGGCGCGATCGTGGCTTCACCAAGCCGGTCAGTACGTTGCCCAGCGTCGGGAATGGACCCGTTGAGGGTTGG
>JANLTA010000888.1:0-8248 GCA_031362705.1 Gemmataceae bacterium
TGCTGGAGCAATGCTACGGCATGATCGGCCGTTAATTCGACCGGCGGACCTTTCATCAATGTACGTGACTCGCGTTCCAAGCCTGGAATGTCCGCGTCGTATGGCGTGTCTCGCTCGTCATGTTCAACACGTCTCTTCTCCGTCGGATCATCCGGCCGATGTTCCCACACCCGCCCGACAAATCCGCGCGCATCACCCGGCAGCCAATTCCCATAACAAGTGTTGGTCAAGAACCAGTAACGATCCATGACGAGACTCCGACGAGCTGGCGAGCGTCGAAGCGTAAGCTCGACGTGGTTTTGGTTTCAGGCGAGCGTCGATGCGTAAGCACGACGTGGTTTCGGTTTTCTTGACGTGGATTTTGTATTCCCGGCGCAGCCAGACTCCACGTCGGGCTTACGCCCCGACGCTCGCCAAGACATACGCCCCGACGCTCGCCTAATGCATCAATGCTCGCCTATAATCGCCCTACACCTAACTTCGGAAATCCATCATGCCCATCTCGTGGAATGAGATTCGACACAATGCGGTTGCCTTTTCCAAAGAGTGGGCTGGGGCGTCGCGCGAGGTTGAGGATCGACAGACTTATTGGAATGAGTTTTTCAGCGTTTTCGGGATCAAGCGGCGCACGGTGGCCAGCTTCGAGGAACCGGTCAAGAAGTTATCGGGCGCGTGGGGCAGCATTGACCTGTTTTGGCCGGGCACATTGCTGGTCGAGCATAAGAGCCTTGGCCAGTCGCTGGAGAAGGCCCATAGCCAGGCGATGGCTTATATTCGCGGGCTTAAGGATGCCCGCCGAGACAATGAAATCCCGCGATATATCATCGTGAGCGATTTCGCGCGCATCGTCTTATACGATCTTGAAGAAGACGTCACGTTTGAAGTTGACTTGGCCGACCTGCATCGCCACGTCGATAAGTTCGCGTTCATTCCCGGGTATCAGCAACACAAGCTCGATGCGGAAGACCCGATCAATATCGCGGCTGTGCAACTGCTCGGCGAATTGCACGACACGCTCGAAGCGGGCGGCTACACCGGGCATGACCTGGAGCGGTTTCTTGTTCGCGTGCTGTTCTGCATGTTTGCCGAGGATACGGGTCTATTCGACCGCAACGCCTTCACCGACTACATCATCAACCACACGGCCGCAGACGGCTCCGACCTGGGCATGCACCTGGCCCGCATTTTTCAGGTGCTCAACACGCCGCAGGACAAACGGCAACGCAACCTGATCGAAGAACTGGCCGAGTTGCAGTATGTCAACGGCGACCTGTTTGCCGAGTCGCTGCCGTTCGCCGACTTCAACCGCGACATGCGGAATCGGCTCATCGCCTGCTGCCGGTTTGATTGGAGCCGGATTTCGCCGGCCGTGTTCGGCTCGCTGTTTCAAAGCGTGATGGAGCCGCGCGAACGCCGGCAGATCGGCGCGCATTACACTTCCGAGCGCGACATCCTCAAGCTGGTCCGCTCGCTCTTTCTCGACGACTTGCGACTTGAGTTCGACAAGGTCAAAGACAACAAGAACAAGCTCAAGGAGCTTCACAACAAACTGGGCCGGCTGACCTTCTTCGACCCGGCGTGCGGCTGCGGCAACTTCCTCGTGGTCACTTATCGCGAATTGCGGCTGCTGGAAATCGAAGTCCTGCGCATCTTGCACGGCGACCAGCAACGGCTCGATATTCACGCCCTATCGCTGGTGGACGTGGATGCCATGTACGGCATCGAGATCAACGAGTTCCCCGCGCGCATCGCCGAAGTGGCCATGTGGCTGGTCGATCATCAGATGAATCAGCGGCTCAGCGAAGCGTTCGGCCAATACTTCGCCCGCCTGCCGTTGCGAAAGAGTGCGAAGATCGTCCACGGCAACGCTCTGCGCATCGACTGGAAAGACGTGCTGCCGCCGGAGAAATGCTCGTACGTGCTTGGGAATCCGCCGTTTGTGGGCAAACATTTGATGACGGACGAACAGAATTCGGAACTCGCCGAATGCTGGCGAAACAACTCGAAGGCAGGAGTACTCGACTATGTAACCGCTTGGTACATCAAGGCCGCAGAGTATATCAAAGATCAACCGGTTTTTTGTGGGTTTGTATCCACCAATTCCATTTGCCAGGGTGAACAGGTTCCGGCTCTTTGGCCAGTTCTCTTCCGCGAAGGTGGGATCACGATTGATTTTGCGCATTCTACCTTTCCGTGGGAAAGCGAAGCGCGCGGCAAGGCTCATGTCCATGTCGTGATTGTTGGGTTTAGCGCGGTAGGGAAGGCCGCGAAGACGATAACCGATTACCAAGCGAAGGTTAATGGCGACGGCAAAACAGAATGGATTGCGAACGTACATACAGCGGTAAACATATCCCCCTATTTGTATGCCGGAACGAATACCGTTGCGGAGCCTCGTACCAAACCATTGTGCAAGGTTCCACCAGCGTCATATGGCAGCAAGCCTGTTGACGGCGGCGGCTTGATTGTTGAAGAGGAAGACCGAGAGACGTTGCTGGAATCGAGTTCGACTGCACGCGACTACCTACGTCCCTTGTTATGCGCGGACGAATACCTCAATAACATTTCTCGCTGGTGCCTTTGGATGGTGGATGCAAATCCCCGCGATTGGCGTCAGGATAAGGTTGTGACTGCTCGAATTGAGTTGGTCAAGAAGTTTCGACTTGCAAGCAAGAAAGCTGCGACGCAAAAGCTCGCCTCTTTCCCCTCTATGTTCGGCGAGGTCAGGCAGCCCAAGTCAAAGTTCATCATCATTCCACAGCACACTTCAGAGCGCAGGAAGTACATTCCGTTTGGCTTTTTCTCCCCTGACCACATTGTGCACAACAGTTGCACTGCAATCCCTGACGCATCTCCGTTTCACTTTGGTGTATTGTCATCTCGCATGCATATGGCATGGGTTCGAGTCGTTTGCGGACGACTTGAGTCTCGCTATCGGTATTCGGTGACTTTGGTTTACAACAATTTCCCCTGGCCCGAGGCGCCGACGGAGAAGCAGAAGGCGGCGGTGGAGGCGAAGGCTCAGGCGGTGTTGGATGCACGGGCGGCGTTTCCGGATTCGAGTCTGGCCGATTTGTACGATCCGCTGACGATGCCGCCGAAGTTGGCGAAGGCTCATGCCGAGCTGGACCGGGCCGTGGATGCGTGTTACCGGGCGAAGGCGTTTGATTCGGATCGGGAGCGGGTGGAGTACTTGTTTGCGCTGTATGAGAAGTTGACGGCGCCGCTGACGGCGGGGTTGAAGGAGCGGGGGCGGGGGCGGAGGAAGGCGAAGAAGTAAACATTGAAAACACGTCGGGCTTACGCATCGACGCTCGCTTCAGACGAAAACACGTCGGGCTTACGCATCGACGCTCGCCTGAGACGAAAACACGTCGGGCTTACGCTCCGACGCTCGCCTTTTGCGCTTTGTTGCTCGCCTGAGAGATTGTGTTGACCCTTGCCATCCCCAGCGCAATCGCTGACGATAGCAGGGACTTGTCGGACTCGCACGTCTTGGGGAATATTCGTGGCGATTCAGGAACCGTCGATCGGCGATACTAAGTTTGAAACGCTTGGGCCAGACAACATGGCCGAGACGGCTTCGTTGCGCTCCAAGATGATCGGCGGCTATCACGTTTTGGAGGAGATTGGCCGGGGCGGGATGGGCGTGGTTTATCGCGCATTCGATGCGGAATTGAAGCGGCATGTTGCACTGAAGGTGTTGAACGCGGGGCCGAAAGCGTCTGTAGATGCCCTGGTGCGGTTTCGTGGCGAAGCGGAGTTGGTGGCCAAGTTGCAGCATCCGCACATCGTGCAGATATACGATAGCGGCGAACACGAGGGGCAACAGTTTCTCGTACTTGAACTGGTCGATGGCGGCAGCCTGGAAAAGCACATTGCCGGCAAGCCGCAGGAAGCGCGCGACGCGGCCCTGACAATCGAGACGTTGGCCCGCGCTGTTGAGGTGGCGCATCAGGAAGGCATCGTTCATCGCGATCTGAAACCGGCCAACGTTCTTCGTTCACGAGCAGGCTCGCTCAAGATCACCGACTTCGGGCTGGCCAAGCAACTCGATCATTCGCTGGGATTCAGTCGCACCGGAGACTTGCGCGGCACGCCGCAATACATGGCACCGGAACAGGCGGCCCGCGATGGCGGCAGCGTCAGCGCGGCGACCGATGTGTACGCACTGGGCGCGATGCTGTTTGAGATGCTCACGGGTCGGCCGCCGTTTGTGGCAAACAACTTGCTCGACATACTTGATCAGATCATCGGTGCGGAGCCAACATCTCCAAGTCAGTTTGTGCCACGGCTGCCGCGCGACTTGTGTACGATCTGCCTGAAGTGTCTGGAGAAAGTCCCGGCCCGGCGTTATGCGTCAGCCGCCGAGCTGGCCGACGACTTGCGCCGTTGGCTGGATGGCCAGTCGATCCTGGCTCGGCCGTTGAGCAAGTTTGAGCGTGGGCTGCGCTGGCTGCGGCGACACCCGATGGGTGCGAGCCTGGCCATTGCCAGCGGCATCGCCATCGCGGCCGTGACCATGTACGGCTTCAAAGCGCAGGAACAACAATTTCAGGAGACCAGGCTCACCGAGGCGGAAGACCACCGTCGACAAAGTGAAGCGTTGTTCACGCAGGCGATTGATTCCGTCGAGGGCTTTTACAAGGATGTCGTCGCCAGCGATCCGCAACTGGGACGCAAGAAGGAACTGTTGCAGTCGCTGATTCAGCGCTATGAAGAACTGGTGCGCTTGCAGAAGGAAAGCCGGGCACTGAAGCCGGAGCAACTGGCGGTCAGTTACGCTCACCTGGGCAAACTGCTCGAAAAGACCGGCAGCAAGGATGAGGCCCGCGGTGTCTTTTACAAGGCCTACGATCTGCGTCAGGAGTTGATGACGCCCAGTTCGCGCCATGCATCGGCACAGCTCGCGCTCGAGCTCGGCAAACTTCACGGCGACCTCGGTGATCGGGCAACGGCCGATGGATTCTTTGAGCGCGCCATCAGCGAGTTGAAGGCACTATCGCGAGCCGAACCGGGCAACATTGGTTACCGGTTGGACTTGGCCGAAGTTTGGCACCAACGCGGTTCGCTTTATAGCCCGACAATGGGCAAGCGCAATGCGTTTGATGCGTTTGTGGAAGGCCGGACATTGCGAGAACAACTCGTTCGCGAGCGGCCAAACGATCGCGCGATCATCCGCGATCTGGCACGATCCTACGGTTATATCGGCGACGTGGAGCTTGATCTGGGCCGCTTTACCGATGCCGAGGCGTCTTACCGGAAATCGCACGAATTACGCCAACGGTTGGCCGAGGATCGTGTGGCGGATATCGAATCGCGGTTTCAGTTCGCGCGGAGTTTTGGCAATTTCGCCAACTTGCACATCCAGAACCGCGAGTATGACAAAGCCGAGACCGCCTATCGGCAATCGCTGTTGATTCAGGACGAAGTGGCCAAACAGGATCGTTCGGTAGCGGACTATCAGTTTGATCGCATCTACTCATTGACACGACTTGCCGAGTTGAAGTTACTGCAGGGTGCTGCCGCATCGGAAGCCATTGAATTGACAAATCAGGCGATTGCCGCGGCGCGGCCTTTGGCAGAAGCCGGCATTCGCTCGACCGGATTCCATGGCGAATTGTCGGATGCGTTGCTATTTGCCGCACTGGCAATTGTTGATGACAATCCGAACGAAGCGCAGACCATGCTCAACGAGGTCATCGAGTTGCTAGCGGCGGATTGGAGTGACGGCGAGAGCGCCTATACGCTGGCAGCGGCACGAGCACTGGTTTCCGAGCGCGATGACATCACAGATGAAGACCGGGCCGACCAGCGCGCGGATGCCATAAGTAAACTGCGCGAGTCGGTCACCAACGGTTTTCGACGCAAACATGTCGAGGATTTCAGGAATGATCGAGCGTTTCGTTCGCTGGCCAATGACGAAGAGTTCAAGAAACTGATGGCCGGCTATGCGGCAGGTCCGACTGACAAGCCAAATCAATAACAACGGCTGTAACGATTGCCGTGAACGTCATGTTTGTTTACCGCGCCGGTAAATTGCAGATCTCCGGTTGCGTCGGTTGATCTACTGAGTGCAATGAGTCGGGTTGCATTCGTCTCAGCGGTTGAGCATTCTATACCCGTCCGTGACGAAGTTTTCGCGCACGCTGTCGTCATTTCAATCGCGACGTATTACCGCATCCGCAGCTATTATCTAGCCGTCGCAGACTACCCAGGCATAACTGTCTGATTTTCAACGTCGGAGCAATCATGATGATGTCCCCTGCCCGCAATCGAATTCTTTCGCGGCAATCACGTTGCGAATTGGAGCGCCGTGACTCACTTCAGGCCGCCAAGAGAGGCAAGCACTCAAGGCTCAACGTTGTGAAATTGGAAGACCGCTGGGTACCGGCACCACTGCAGTTCTTTTATGTACCGATGCCCGAGGCGCAGGCACTTATTGCACTGGAAGCTATTGGCAACGGCTCGCAGGGCAACGACATGACGTCGTTCATCAACATCACCGCCAGCGAAACCGGGACGATCATCCACTATGACCATTGGGAAGATGGCTACGAAGCGAACCTCGGCACGCCGTTGCAGGCGTCCACGCTGGTTTGGGGCGACAACAACCCGGCCAATGGGATGCCGCCGGGCTTCGGGACCGACTTCATCAAGGCCGGCCAGGTCATTCAGCTGCGCAATGATGTTCCCTCCAACCCGCGCGATGCTTCCAAGATATTCTTCGATGGCGGCGACATTGTCGGAGCCAGCGGTACGTCCGTGGTGACGCACGGGCAGTTCACCAAGACCAGTGGCTCTCTGTTGACCACGGTTGTGGAAGTGCGCGACACGCGGTTCTTCGACACGACCTTCACGGCACCGGTCGGCACGAACACGGCGAACGCCGGGCAGATGTTTGAGTATGCCGCGTTCTTCGTGATGGCGTCGCTCGACAACACCACCGTGCAGATCGATCGTGACAACAACGGCACGTTCGACCAGTCGTTCATGCTCGACCGCGGTGAAAGCGTGGTGTCCGCCGCGACGATCCTGCAGGGCGGGCGCGTGGTTGCTGATAAACCGGTTGAGGTCAACCTGATCACGGGCGATATCAACTCAGGTTTCGCGTCGCGGTCTTACACGCTGTACTCCAACAAGCAGCTGACCAACGACTACTTCACACCAGTGGGACTTGCCGGCGCTGCCGACCCGATTCGGCTCTTCGTTTACAATCCCAACGCGGCGGGGATCACCGTCAACTTTGAAACGCAGACGACCAGCGGCAATTTCGCGGTCGCCGCCGGTGCTACCGCGTTCTTCGATGTACCCAATTTCCTACCGAACGTCTCCGGCACCCGGCTATTCAGCGCCAGCAATTTCGCCGCCGTCGGCGCGCATGATCAACAGGACACGACCCACGACTGGGGTTTCAGCCTGCAGCCGGTCAACAGCTTGACGCAAATCGCGCTGGTCGCACTGGGCGTGGGCAACAGCAACAATCCGCCTGCCGGAACTCCCAATACCAGCCCGATCTGGGTGACGCCCATCGCGGCGACGCGTGTGTATGCCGACTGGGATGGCAACCCGATGACCGGTGCGCTCACCGATCCATTGGGTGGAAAATTTGACCAGTTTTTCGATCTGGCCAAGCTGCAGTCGCAGAGAATCTACGACACCGTGGATAGCGACAACTCGGGCATGCGCATCTACACCGTCAGCGGCATCGCCATCAGCACGGCGTGGGGCGAAGATATCACCGCGCCGACTGGATCGCCTGGCTTTGATGCAGGCAGTTCGGTCCTGGCGATTCCGGTTCCCGACTATGTGAAATTCGCCGACTTCGCCCCCGGCGGTGATGTCAACGGCGACGGATTCTTCAACTCCGGAGACCTAATCCGTTACGGTCTCCGCATCATCAACAATGGCACGCTGCCTATCAACAATGCCAAGGTGATTGATACGCTGCCGTCCGACGTGACCTATGTACTCAACTCGACATTCCTTGATACCGGCTCTGGCGCGGTGTTGCTTGCCGATATGGGTGTGACGCCATTCCCGCTGGATGAAACCGGCCACAACCTGGCAATGCTGGCATCCAAAGGCACCGCGCTGTTTACGTTCGACGTGACCATCAACGGCGGGTTGCCGGCCGGTACCACAACGATCACTAATTTCGCACAACTTGAATTTGACATCTTTAGCATCCCCGCGGTCAACACGATCAACCTGCGCTCATTCGCCGGCGACTTTGTGTGGGACGATC
>JANLTA010000339.1:0-2378 GCA_031362705.1 Gemmataceae bacterium
GCCGGCGCGGCGGGCAAGGCTGCGCGGCTGGTGGAATTAAGAGCCGTCGACCTGCGGCGCGGTCAACTGGTCGACGGTCGATATGGCGTGCTCGCCATTGTGGAGACAACGACACGCATCGAAACTGCAGCCCGCCGGGCATACTGGGGCGAGCCGGTTCGACGGATGATGGTGTTGCCGCCCGTGCGTCTCGAAGTCGATCTCGCGGATGACAAGATCACGGCCCTGTTGAAGGACAAGTCGATCGGGACCGGCCGGGCCATTCCTGACGACCGACTGATCAAGCCGCTGCCATATTATTACGGGGTGCTCGAGGCGCTGGATGGCGAGGATTTCGTCGCACAGGACGAATTTGCTTCGACTCAGCCCGCAATCGCGTCCCGACCCGCGGCGATTCGGCCCGGTCCCATGGTGCTGCCGGACACGCGAGCTTTGGCGGGTGCCCAAGGATCGCTCACGCTGGACCTTGGTGCCTTCGTGGACGAAATGAACGGCCGGGCAGATCGAGACAGGTTGAGATTTACCTGGCCCTCGGACTACCCGGTGATGTTGCGATACCACCTGATGGGCACCTGGGTCGGCTGCGGGCGACGGCAGGACCTGCCCGCAAGCGTGCGCGTCGGCGACACGCGCCTGTTGAATATCATGGTAATCGTAGAGAAGATGAGTCCGTGATGCTTCATTGCAGGTTCTGATTTGAAGTTCCTACGTTCGTCATCGGCCAACACGTCAAATCATGCAACAGCTTTGCGTTTTCGCAGTCCCTTCACCGACAAGATTGCAAGTTGAATCGGTATGCCACACCAGAAAAAAGGGTTCTTAAGAGTGTCTATCAAATATTGAGCATCTCTCTTTTCTGGGGAGACCGACGTCAAAGCAACACAAGTGCATGACAGAATCAACGGCACAAAGCAAATCCGAAAACACCGCCGAAGTACCACTGATTCGCGACTGTTGCCAACCACTCCGCGGATTATCGACTTCGTCGCCAGTATTGCCATTAATGTCATCACTAAATAGCTGACCGTGATTGGCCAATAAATAAAGCGAACAACAGAATCCGGCCAGCATGCAAGGTAAAACAATTGCCAGAGACAATAGAAACTTGCGGTTGCCCCCAAGAATACCAGAAGCTCTGCGGCAGGCCGCTGGACAGCGAATAATGCAAACAGTCTGGATGTACTTTGCCACGCAGATTCGATCGTCTCACGATGCTCGCCACATTCGGGGCAAGCCGACGGTGTGGCTCCGCGAATCAAGTACCCACAATTGGGACACTTGCGGAATCGCGTGACCACGAGATCCCGAGCGGAGTCGGAAGCAAAGAAGAGAGAAAGCACGAAAAACAATGAGAATGAGGTGAAGATGGGCGCAAGGGTCACCCAAGCGTCGCCGATGACGTTTCCAATAATAATTCCAGGCGTCCACGCCAGAAAAGGCGCAAGGCCATAGCAAAGCGCCCGCTCCCATACATACGGAAATAGAAACGCTCGGATCGTCAGGTGTTTGCGATAGAAGTAGGCACCTGAGCAGACTCCCATTGCCTGTCCAGCTAGAAGCAATAACGCCGATATCGCCCCGTCGCCATCCTGTGGGAATTCCACAATTGCACCTGGGGACCAGTACCGATACCGCATTAATCCATCAGTAGTTGATACTCCAATTAGTCCGGCTCTGAACGAGCAGTCAATTGCAAATTGCGATGCAAGCCCAGTAGCCGCCATTATTACGAATAATGCGTTTATCAGCAGAATGCGGCCGGACCTGCGGAAAAAGCCCTGACGGGAAGAAATGGACGCGTATTGCACGATCCGTCCTTTGTTTGGCTGAAACAGGCCTTTCAAGTACTTGCGCAATGCGGAGGAATTCAGATCCTCATTGACCTCCTCGTGAAGAAGACGAATTTTATTCTCTAACCGCCACGCGGGACTTGCCTTCCACCAATAAATCGAACACCCACGCGACATCGTCCGCAATGAGACGGATGCAGCCCATCGATTGATCGCGGCCGATGCTGTTGGGGTCGATGGTCCCGTGAATGCCAAAGCCGGTTCGACCGATCGCGTCGCCGTTGAGGCCGACGAGTCCGATCCAGCGCTCGCCAATGGGGTTGTCCGGCGAGTCGGCCAGGTAGCGGTGGCCCGTGGCCGGATCGATCCACTCGGGGTTCATGAGTTTGTTGCGAACCGACCACATGCCGGTGGGTGTGCCGTCCGCGGCGCCCAGGCCGACGTTAAAACTGCGAACGTAGATATCACCGACGTACACATCGAGCCGATGATCGGACTTGTCGATCACGGCGCTGAAGGGCCCGCGAATCAGCTTGAGCGTCGCTCCCAATCGGATGATCTGCGGATCCTTAATCTGGTTGATCCGCG
>JANLTA010000896.1:0-6197 GCA_031362705.1 Gemmataceae bacterium
GCGACTGCGCAAGATTGCGTTGCGGCAAGCCGGTGGCAGTGAAACACGATCCAAGGGAACGAAGAAGCGTCGTAAGTCGCGGCGACCTGCTGTTTCGGGTCGCCGACCGATGGTATGGAAAGAACTCTGGATCGATGGCCGACTGCGGTTGGGCGTTTTCGCGAAGGTCGGCATGTACCTCCTGTTGGCGATGGCATTTGCACCCCTCGGCATCATGGCGTATTTGTTTCTCGATCCCATGTACGGCCGGATGAGCTGGCGCGACTTGCAGGATGGCATCAACTACTGGGTCCGGGTAATTAACGTCGTGTTGGGATGCCTGATAATACTCGGCATCGCCGTCCGCGCCGCCGGCTCAGTCGGCGGCGAACGCGACAAGGATACGATGACGAGTTTGTTGACAACGCCGCTCACAGTCGGTGAGATTCTCTTTGCCAAGTTCTGGGGAGCGCTGGCCAGTGTTCGTGGCTTGTTGATATGGTTGGCGATTGTCTGGGTGGTGGGTCTCCTTTCACGCTCGGTGAGCATGGCGGCATTGCCACTGGAATTGTACTTCCTCGCCATGCCCTCCATTGCCGCGGCAGCTATCGGCTTGTTCTTCTCCGGTTTGTGTCCAACGACGCTGCGAGCATTGATGTTCACGCTTGGCACGATGGTCGTGTGCCTCGGAGCGCATTGGGTGGGCACGGGTATGTGCTGTTTCGCCCCAGCCGGTTTGGCGGGACTCAATTCGGGATTTGAATACGTTGCCGCGTTTCAGCTCGGCATGACGCCGCCCGTCGCCTTCGGATTTATTCCTTTCCCGACTGAAGATTCCTTGTTCCGTCAAAACGACATGCCGACATATATTTCCCTCGCGTGTGCCGGCAACCTGTGCTGGCTCCTGGTGGCCAGCGGCGTCGGCATGGCGACTTTCGACCGCTTTGCCCAACTGTCGAACCGCGCCCGCATGACGCGAAATAAAGTCGCGCCATTTGCCGCGAAGGTGACGCCATGAACCCGTTTGGCCCGCACTGCTCGTTTGAGCTGGTCCGCGTGTCGCGGCGGCAGAAGCTGATCACCGGGCGTTGCTTTTATGTAGCGTTGTTGCTTGTAATGCTCGGCTTCATTTATCTCAGCTTGTTCGGCCGCGGACCTGACGATTTCTGGGACTTCCTCTTTCGTTCCAGCGCCAATCCGCGCGATCTCGCCAACTTCGGGATGGCGTTTTTCATGGTGTTCACGTTCGTGCAGTACTTCCTCGGCACGTTTGCTATGGCGTCGGCCGCCGCCGCCATCATGGCTGAGGAAACAGAAAAACAGACGTTGCCGTTCCTGTTGACCACGACACTCGCCAACCATGAAATCGTGCTCGGCAAACTGGCCGCACGGGTCGCTCAGGTGCTGATGCTGCTGATGGCCGGCTTGCCGGTGCTGGCCATCATGCAGGTGATGGGAGGCATCGATCCGGTGCTACTGTGGACCAGCTTCGTGGCCATCGGTGTGACCATTATCAGCGCTGCCGGCGTGGGTGCCGCGATTAGCGTGCGGGCGGTTTCGGTGAAGTCGGCCACCGGCATGGCCGTGGGAATCGTGGCTGCTTACACGCTGATGTTGCCTTACGTTGGTTTCGGCCTTTCACGCTGGATCGGTGCGGTGCCACTCTGGCCCAGCTCGTGGGCCGTCTTCACTTTCACCGATTTAATCGATTGGTTATTGACGGGAAATCTCATCTGGGTGACAGCACGACTCGCCCGCTCCATGGATCAAGCCAATTTCGCGTCGTTGCTGTTACCGGCATTGGGCCAATACGTCGTTTTTCATCTCATCGTCGCTGTTCTCACGGGCGGTTGGACGGCATTGCGCCTGCGCAAGATCCTTGGCAAGCGACAGGATCGCACGGATCGGGCAACATCGAAAAAAGAGCGCGGCAAACGGGTAAGAGGTCGTCGGGCCGTAAGCCAAACCCGGCCCGTGTTGTGGCGCGAAACCGCGACCGCCGTCGCTAAAGCCGGGCAAAAGCCGTGGCATATCTGGATCAAGCGGTTGCTGTTTGCGGCGAGTTTCCTTCCCCTATGTCTTGCGATTTATGAAAGCCAACGATTCGCCGGCGGCGGCAGAAACCGAGTCGGCGAGGAAATCCACGGCATGGTTCGCGGTCTCGGCACGATGGTCCTCAGCGGTGTCATCCTGCATATTGCGACGACAGCGTCCGGCATGATCGGACGCGAACGCCGCAAGAATACGCTGGAAGAACTTTGCCTAACCGACCTGTCGAACCGCGAGATTCTTAGAGATAAGGCGTGGGCGGCCGTGTGGACCGTCCGCTGGGCGTTAGTCTGGATCGCCATTCACTGGGCGGTCGATCTCAGCGTGGGCGGTCTGCATCCACTCGCTCTGTTGATCGTCCCGGCCATCATGGCCATGTACATTTTGTTTTCAACACGCTTCGGCATGATGTGTTCGGCTTACGAGTCACCAAAGATCAAGCCCGGCATGTTGGCATCGCTGGGTCTGTTGATCATGGGCGGCTTGCCCTGGCTGCTGCCGATCTTCCATGCGTTTATGGTCGATTTTCAAGGGCAAGATGTGAAATACACGGCCATGTTCGCCGCCGGCCTTTCGCCGCCGGCGGCCATCGGCTTTCTGACGCTCGGCGCGGATGATTTGCACAACGTCAACACTGGGAATAAGGAAATGGAGCCTATGTTATTCCTGGCTGGTCTGGGTCTCGGCATGACGTTGTGTTGGGGATTGTCCACCATCGCCTGGCGCAAAGCCAAACGCCGATTTGCCATGACGCGCCCCGAATAGCCGCTTGCGGCTTAGCGCGTCATCATCTCATCACAACGAAACAACTACCGCACAATCCGATCCTTCCCGACCCACCCGCGCAACACCTCCGGCACAATAACAGAGCCGTTTTCCTGCTGGTAATTCTCCAAGATACCCACGATTGCTCGCGTGCAGGCCACAGCCGTGCCGTTCAACGTGTGTACGAACTGCGTGCCTTTCTTTCCAGCCGACTTGTAGCGCACATTCAAGCGCCGAGCCTGGAAGTCGGTGCAATTGCTGGTGCTGGTCACTTCGCCATATTCGCCGGCGGTGCCACGCCCCGGCATCCACGCTTCCAGATCATACTTGCGATACGCCGGGCCACCTAAATCGCCGGTACATGTGTCGATCACATGGAATGGCAGGCCCAACCCCTGGAAGATCTTCTCTTCAATGGCACATAGCTCTTCGTGAATCGCCTCGCTTTGATCCGGCGTGCAAAACGCGAACATCTCCACCTTGGTAAACTGATGCACGCGATACAGCCCGCGCGTGTCGCGACCTGGCGCGCCGGCCTCGGTGCGGAAACAGTGCGATAAGCCCACATACTTCTTGGGTAGATCAAGCTCGTCGAAAATCTTGTCGCGGTGCATGCCGCCCAGCGTGATCTCCGCCGTGGCGATGAGGCACAAGTCGGTATCGGCCACCGTGTAGACTTGCCGCGTCTCCGGATTCGGATCGCGCGGGATAAAGCCGATGCCTTCCAACACATCCACCCGCGCCAGGTCCGGCGTGATCACCGGCGTGTAACCTTCAGCCACCAGAGTCTGCATGGCATACTGCACGAGGGCCAGCTCCAGCATCGCGCCTTCGTTTTTCAGGAAGTAGAACTTCTGGCCTGCCACAGCCGCGCCCGCCTCGAAATCCACCAGATCGAGCGACTCGGCGATAGCAACGTGATCCTTCACCGGAAAATCAAACTTCCGTGGCTCGCCGGATCGACGAATGACTTTGTTATCTTCCGCTGTGTGCCCAACCGGTGCGGCCGGGTGCGTCATGTTCGGTATCGTCAACAGGGCAGCATGAAGCTCGGCTTCCGCCAGTTTGAGTTGCTTATCCAACGTGCCAACTTGCTCGCGTAACCGCTTGCCTTCCGCAATGAGCGTCTGCTTCGCGGCCGGGTCTTTCTCCTGCGGAATGCCCTTCGACAGTTCATTGGCCCGCTGCTGCAGCGTCTGAGTCTCAGCGATGAGCCGCTTCCGCTCATCGTCTAAGCGCACGACGGCATCCGCATCGGCCTTCACGGCGCGATTCACGCAGTTGGTGCGTACGGCATCCAGATTGGCACGAATATAGGCGGCGTCAAGCATATTGCCATCCGAAGTGAATTTCAGTTCTCAAACTTGCTATGCCCGCTTCTCCAGCGGTACATATTCCGCACTCGCCTTGCCCACGTAGATTTGCTCGGGTCGGAACAGGCGATTGTTGCTGAGTTGTTCGAGCCAGTGGGCGAGCCAGCCGGCGGTGCGGGCGATGGCGAAGATCGGCGTGAACACATCGCGCGGGATGCCCAGCGATTGATAAATGATGCCCGAGAAGAAATCGACATTGGGCCAGATGTTTTTCGCGCCGAACACCGGTGCCGCGACTTTCTCCATCTCCAGGGCCATGTCGTAGGCCAGCGGCCGGTGAGTTTCCGCAAAGACGTTCTCGGCTAACTCCTGAACAACGATGGCACGCGGATCCTTCACTTTGTACACGCGGTGGCCGAAGCCCATTACCTTGCCCTTGGCGGCAGTCGTTTTCTCAAACCAGGGGCGCACGTTTTCAACGCTGCCAATCTGATCGAGCATCGCCAGCACTTCTTCGTTGGCCCCGCCGTGCAGCGGCCCGGCCAGCGCGCCGATGGCCGCGCTGATGACGCAATAGGCGTTCGGCAGCGTCGAAGCCACGACACGGGCCGTGAACGTCGATGCGTTCATCTGGTGCTCGGCATGGAGAATCAGGCACGCATCAAGTACTTTGCGAATCGCTGGCGACGGGTCTTTGCCCACCAGCATGTAATAAAAATTGCCCGCGTGATCGAGATCCTCTCGCGGCGGCAAGGGATTCAAACCCTGCCGCACACGATGGAAGGCCGCTACTAGCGTCGGCGTGCTGGCCAAAAGTCGCAGTGCTGAATCCCAGTTGTGAGCGGCATCATTGACATGGCGCGGCGGGTGATACATGCCCAACGCGGCGACCGTGGCCTGCAGCGAATCCATCGGATGCCCGCCGGCCGGCAACGTCTTGATCAGATCGATCATGCGAAAGTGAATGGCCCGCCGTTCGCGGAGTTGCGTCTCAAACTCTGCCAACTCCCGTTGCGACGGCAATTCGCCCTTCAGAAGCAAATAGGACGTTTCTTCAAACGTGCTTTCCCGGGCCAACACTTCGACTGAAAACCCGCGGTACAATAACCGCGCGTTCTTGCCGTCGATGTCACTGATGGCCGACTCTGCCGCCGGCACATCCGCCAAACCGGGTCGATACTCCGCCAAACTCATGTCACGCCCCGTCACTAATTTCGCGTCGCCGGATCCAGCGAAGCCGTAGCGGTTACATTATGTTGGCAGACGGTTGCGACCAGTCAAAACGCTACAGCAGTCGCCGCGCTTCCTGTGCCAAACCGCGCGCGATAAAAGTGATGGCCCGTTCAGCCATGGCGTCGAAATATACCCAGGTGTGGCCGCTGCCCTGGGTCGTCAAATCGCATTCATGTGCAACGCCGATGGCCATCATCTTCTCGTGTAATCGGTCGGCACCTCGTGCCCAATGCTCGTCATCAGGATCGACGCAAAAAAAGATGTGCGGCGGTGCCGCGGTCGGATTCACGTGCATCGGCACCGTATCCTGCCGGCATTGTTCCTTGCTCGTGTACATCGCATCAATCGGCGAGCCGGCACCGTAAAACTCGTGGTAATCGATTGCCGGCGCGACGGCGGCAACGACGGGAAAAAGATCGGGCCGCTTGCACGCCAACCTCAATGCGCCTTGTCCGCCCATGCTAATGCCAAGCAGCGCCAACGAGCGCGGACCAAGATGCCAGCGCTGTGTGATGAACGGCATAACTGATTCGAGCAGGTATTTTTCCGCCGAACGGTCTGCGTCGTAACTCGGTACAGTGCGATCTGTCCACCAGGACGTGCCGCCCGAAGGGCAGACACAATTCAGTCGATGCTCATGCAGCAATTGCGAATACGTCTTACTGACGGCCAGCGACTGGCTTTTGGCGTTGTGCAGAAACAGTATCGAACCGCGTGCCGGTTCGGTTGGCTCGAAGATGTCGGCGGGCTTGCCGGCGATGTCGATGGTTTGCCAATTGGACTTCTGTGCCGTCATGCAATCAATGATATGTCAACGAGGTCAGGCGAGCGTCGAAGCGTAAGCTCGACGTGGACTCC
>JANLTA010000971.1:0-11150 GCA_031362705.1 Gemmataceae bacterium
CCGACTGAGAACTTCGGCATCTCGGCTTTGAGCGTGCCGGCTTCGACCAGGGCGAGAAGTGCATTCTTCATGGCTCGTTATCCTTTCGCGGATGCCGTCGGCTCCGCTCTTCCGATTGTTCTTGTCGCCAGCGGGCGATCGCTCCGTGATCGCCGCTGAGCAGAATGTCGGGCACCGTCATGCCGCGGAAGTCGCGCGGCCTCGTGTATTGCGGGTACTCGATTCGGCCAGGGTCGCTGTGCGATTCCTCGACCAGGCTTTGCTCGTCGCCGAGCACGCCGGGCACGTATCGCACCACGGCATCGATCACCACCATCGCCGGGACTTCGCCGCCGTTGCAGATAAAGTCGCCGACCGATATTTCGCGTGGCTTCAACCCGAGGCGGACGCGCTCGTCGAAGCCTTCATATCGGCCGCACAGCATTAGCAGCCGTTTCTTCGCGGCCAAGTCCTGCACCACGGTCTGCGTCAACCGTTCGCCGGCCGGCGTGAGCAAGATCAATTCGCCGGCCTCGGCGTCTTTCGCACGCACCGCGTCAACCGCGTCGAACACGGGGCCGGGCATGATCACCATGCCGGGTCCACCGCCAAACGGTCGATCATCGACGCTGTGGTGCTTGCCGGTCGCCCAATCGCGCAAGTTCCAAAGGTTGATATTCACCAACCCGCGATCGATGGCCAGCTTGAGCAGACTTTGCGTCAGGTAGCCGGAGAAGATTTCCGGGAAGAGGGTCAGCACATCGAAGCGCACGCCGCAACTCCCGGCCGCCAATCAGGCCGCGGGCGTTGCCGGTGGTGCCGCCGCCTCGGCCGCCTTTTCCGCTGCCAGCTTCTCGAACTTGTCCATGTATTTGGTGAGCAGCGTTTGCACCCGTTCGGACGGCAAGGCCCCGACGCTCATCCAATACTTGATGCGGTCAGGCCGCAGGATCGCCCGGTTGTCGGTTTCCTTGACGTTGGGGTCGTAAGAGCCGAGTTCCTCGATGACCCGACCATCCCGCGGCTGCCGGCCATCAATGGCGACAATGCGGAAAAAGTGCCGGTGTTTTCGGCCCAACTTCTTCATGCGAATACGTACAGCCACCTGGCAACCCTCATCGCCGCGTCGGAACTTCTGCAACAGAAATGATATAAGGCGATTGGAGTAATGGCTAGCACGGACTTGGACTCGACTAAACGCGCTTTTTGGCCTGGAGGATGCTTGTTTAGCGTTACAACATAACGAGTTAGGGCGAATGTCACGTGGTGCGGACGCACTATCGGGAGTAACACAAATTCGGTAGCCTAACCTATTCCTGCATCTGTTCTTGAACTCGAACAGGAAGACCGCGATGTCGAACTGGTAAGACAGAATCAAAGCGGACAAACAGATATGTCACGGTAAGCCATGCATTGCGGGAACTCGGATCATGGTGAGCGTGGTCTTGGATAATTTGGCCGCCGGGTTGTCGCGCGACGAGATTGTCCGTGAGTATCCGCCCTTGACTCGTGATGATGTCAACGCTGCCCTGGCCTATGCCGCCGAGTTGGCTCGCGAAGAAGAGTTGGTACCGTTGCGATGAACGGGCTATTGGTCAAACTCGACGAGAACATGGCGAGGTCTCATCAAGAATTATTGGTTAATGCGGGCTACGTTGCTGACAGAGTCACAGATCAAGGCTTGAGTGGGGCTAATGACCCAACAGTAATCCAACAGTCGCGATGCGGTAGTCGACATACTGAAGCGCGTTTTGTTCGATCACCCGCTGAATACTCTGACGGGTTGTGTTGTCGTTGCTGATGAGAATAAGACACGCATACGCCGCGATTCGACTCCGTGACCACTATGCTCGCACGCTTCGTCTACAAATGCCGCTACGTCTTCGCCGTCCTCGCGGCGGTATCCGCCGCCGCGCTGGTCTGGCTCTGGCCACAGCAGCCGCTGTGGCGAAGCCCGGCCAATGTGGGCCGACTCAACAGCTTTAGCCCGGACGGTGCGGTCATAGTCACGTCGTCCTCCCCACCGCAAAACAACAACTATCCCGACCCTATCATCTACCGCTGGGGCGCATTCACCGGTGTGAACTGCGCCCCTAAAACTGGACCAGCGGACGCCGGTTTTTATTGATAGTTTGGGCCGGCGTGGATTTTTCGGATGGCGGCAAATCCGGCCCGCAGAGGTCGGCCTGGAACGGAGTCGGCCCCTGGTTCGGCGCTCGGGTCGGTTCCCACTGGAGCCCGATCCTTCGCCCAGGTCGAGGTTGTTGTAGACGGCGATTGGGCCGGTCGCCATTGTAGTTCGAACTCACACGGCGTGAGATAACCCAACGCCGAGTGAATGCGTTTGACGTTGTACACGTCATCAAAGAAGCGGTCGATCTGGCGACGGGCATCGGCGAAGTCGTGATACTCGGACAGATCGACCTCCTCTTCTTTGTTGGTGCGCATGAGTTGTTCCGCATCCCCATTCTCCCGCGGCTCACCGACGGCGGCCATGCTGAGCGTCACGCCGAGGCCACGCAATCGTTCGACGTAGGCCGTCGCCGCGTATGGTACGCCTTGATCGGAGTGATGACATAGTCGGCGTCGCCGTCGCCAACACTCGTTCCAACGCTGCCAAGGTCAGGCCCTGATCAATGGAGCGGCTCAATTGCCAACCACGGATGGTTGCGTGAACACGTCCATCAGAACCGCGAGGTAGATGAACTCGCGGTGCAAACGGATGTAGGTGATGTCGGCGACCCACACCTGGTCAGGACGGGAAATCTCCAGAGTTTTCACGAGGTTTTCGTAGCGCGGGAAGCCGTGGCGGCTGTCGGTCGCGCGGCACTTGCGCTCGGGCGGAGCGGCGCATAAGTGCAACTCGTCCATCCAACGGCGGACCCGTTTGCCGTTCACCGGCCAGCCCAGTCGCTTCATCATGACGGTCAAGCGGCGATAACCGAAGCGCGGCCACTCGGCGGCCACGTCGAGCAAGGCCGTCTTGAGCATGGCGTCATCGATCGGCGGTCGCGCCGCATAGTACACCGAACTGCGCGGCACGGCGAGCAAGCGACACAGCACACGGATCGGGTAAGCCGAAGCGAGTTTCACAACGACCTCCCTTCGTTGCTCGACCGGCCATGCAGCAGCCGCGACGCTTTTTTCAGCAGTTCCAATTCGTAGGCCTGCACGCCAACGAGTTGTTCCAGGTCCGCGATGCGCGCCTGGTCCTGACAATCGGCTTCCGCCACACCGAGCAGTGTGGGCAGCCCTTCGACCACCTTGGCCTTCCATTGCGCCAGCAACGTCGACTTCATGTTGTGACGGCGGCAAAGCTCCGCCTGACGGGCCGAACCGTTCAACAACGCCAACACCACACGAGCCTTGTACTCAGCCGTAAACGAACGACGCGGACGTGCCATGACTCACTCTCCCGGCTCAAACCAGTACCCTACAGGTTACTGGTCCAGCGCCAGGGACGCCGTTCAGTCGCCACAATCACACGTCTTTCACACACGATGGTCGTGGCTTTGATTGCATTGCCGAATCCACGCCGGGCTACTGACAATGAAAACTCGACGGTACACGCCGTGACCCCTTTTACCACAATTTGATTCCCGCTCAACATTCGCGCAAACTTCATTCGACCTGTAGCGGCTGTGGCTGATAATGCCATCTATCCGGTTGCGTAATCTTCTGGGGACGCGAAATGTTGTCGTTGCACCGTCGAGCGTTTATGGGTACGGCATTGGCCGGTTTGTCGTCGGCTCATCTACTGGGACAAAACGATACCTCGAATGATGATAGTAATAAAAACCCCGATAGTGCGGTATTTCAGCCGAGTACTTTGTTTCTGACTTGGCAGCGTGACCCGACGACAACCATGACCGTGCAATGGGTCGGCACCCGGGGCGAGACCGCGGATACAACGATTCGTTACCGTGAAACCGGACAAGAAACGTGGCAGAAGGAAGCGACGACCGACAAGCCATATCCATTGACGGATTTCAAAGTCTTTCGGGCCGAACTCATTGGCTTGACTCCCGGGACGAATTATGAATTCAAGATCGGTAAGTCCTCGCCGACTTATCGATTCCGCACGATGCCGGCCAAAGCGACTGACACGATTCACTTTGTCAGCGGCGGCGATTGCGGAATCAACGAGCGCACGATCGCCAATAACATTCAGGCGGCCCGACAAGACCCGATGTTCGCCGTCATCGGCGGCGATTTGGGTTATGACAACGGCAGATCGGTCGAGATCAGCCTGGCGTTTTTGCGTAACTACAGCAAACACATGGTCGGGCGCGATGGTCGCCTGATTCCCATGGTTGCGTGCATCGGCAATCATGAAGTGGATGGCGGTTATGGAAAGAAACGCGACAATGCGCCGTTCTTTTATTCGTTGTTCGACGGCCTATTTTCCGAGACAGGCTATGCCACACTCGACTTCGGTGAATACCTCAGCCTGGTTTTACTCGACACCGGTCACACATCACCAATCGGCGGGGAACAAACGAAATGGTTGGAGAAAACGCTCAAGGCGCGCGCCGACCATCCGAATGTATTGGTCGTGAATCACGTTCCGGCCTACCCATCATACCGCAACATGGAGAATGCAAACGGGAAGGCCGGCACCGGCGAAGGAAACCGAAAGCACTGGGTGCCGCTCTTTGAAAAGTACCGGGTACCCGCTGTGCTGGAACATCACGACCACACCTTCAAACGCACGAAGCCATTGATCGATGGCAGGAACAATGACGATGGCGTGCTGTACCTGGGTGACGGTTCGTGGGGCCGCTTACGAACGCCGCATCAGGCGGAAATGATGTCGCACATGGCGATCACGGGCAGAGAGTATCACCTGTCGCTGCACCGGATTCAAGGCGAAGAACGATATCACCTGGCGCTCGACGAGACTGGCCGCGTGATGGATGCGTGTCGGACGGGCCAACGTAAGAAGGGCGTTGTCGCGGCGGGACGTTGAGCAAGTCTTGCGAAAAAAGCAATCATCGAGCTACCCGTCTGGTGAACGCTACTTCTTCGCGCATTCTTTACAAGAGTATCACGATTCTATCCGCATGTCTTCACTTCCAAAGCAACTTCTTTTGTTAGCCTAGCACCAAGCCGTTTTACACTACTGAATTGCAAGGGAGCAGTTATGGCCCGACATCAGGCGAAGGCACGCCGGCACGGATTTACCCTGATCGAGTTGCTCGTTGTCATTGCGATTATTGCCATATTGATTGGGCTATTGTTGCCGGCGATCCAGAAGGTGCGTGAAGCGGCGAACCGGATGAGTTGCGCCAATCGGCTCAAGCAACAAATACTCGCGTGCATGAACTTTGAGAATTCGCACGGTGCATTACCGGCCGGGCTACCAAGTTGCGTGGATCGGCAGGCACAGTTTCCAACTCCTCCGGGATACCCGGGTGGTGCCGGGCCGAATCTGCCCATGTGGTGGGTAACAGGCACACAAGCCAACAGTGCCATGTGTTACGGTCCCGGTTGGACGCTGCAACTTTACGCGTATACCGAGCAAAGCGGGTTTGCGTCGTTCATGGATACGGCCATCAACAATTTCCCGGAAGATTTCACTCAGGCCAATCCACCGGACAATTGGGACGATAAGCGCGACTTCCTCGGCAACATGGGTGGCCGCATTACCACCTTGTGGCGCTGCCCGAGCGCCACAACCACGGATGTGTATTTCGGTGACGAAGGAACTAAGCTCGAACATTTACGCAAAGGCAATTATGCCGCGTGTTTCGGCAGCAATACGTTTGCTCATGCATTACCGGCGGATAGTAATCCGCCCAACCCTGACCTGAAAATGCGCGGCGCCTTTGGCGTCGTCCGCATTGTAAAGTATCCGTCCGGCGCGCGCATGGCTCTAGGCAAAGGGACAAAAATCAGCGACATCGAAGACGGGTCCAGCAACACATTGGCGATCAGCGAAGTGCTGACTTGGGATGTACCCACCGGCGTGGAAGCCGATAACGGAATGCCGACGAACGATGACTGGCGCGGCACATGGATTCTACCAGGAGTCGGGGCCAATACGTTTACAGCCCGATACGGACCCAACGGCACCACCGGCGATCGCATGCCCGCATGTGGATCGAACATTCCGCCCAGCCATCCGCTCGCTTGTAGTAAAACGCTGTCCTCCGGCACTACCTGGGCCTCCGCCCGTAGCGCGCACACGAATGGCGTCAATGCGGCACTGTGTGATGGTTCGGTGCGATTTTTCAACAATACGATTCAATTGGCGACCTGGCAGGCGCTGGCGACGCGTTCGGGCGGCGAACCGAATAGTGCGTTGGATTGAGCTTTCGGCCGACCACCGGGGCGACAATTCGAGAATTCACTTTGGCGTGCTGCGCGCAACGTCGGCGCGGAGTCCGTTGTCTATTTGCACATTCGATGATTTCACGATTGACACATCATCACACCGAATTCACGTGACTTGCATCATTTCGTCAGGATCGGTTGCTATCGTGTTCGTGACAAGGTACAGCCGACGCGGATTCGCAACTGGCGGCTCGACCTTGTTCCAACTACCCGCATCCCATGAGGAGTTTCAATTAATGATCCGCAATCGTACACCGCGTCAAGCCCGTCGCTTTCGTCCGACATTTGTTCCGCTGGAGAATCGGATAGTTCCGACGGTTTTGACATTTCAACAAGGCGTGGAGGGTACGACCAACGGCTCACCCAACGGCTTTTTCTACGCAAGCACACATGACACTGAACTCCAGACGGCCAACCCGAACACCAACTTCGGCACCATCAATGCCATCAGCGTGGACACTCAGGACGCTTCGGGGTTGCGGCAGGGGCTATTGCGATTTGATGACGTTTTCGGACCGGGCCTCAGCCAGGTGCCGGTGGGTTCGACCATCAACAGCGCCAAACTCACATTGCGAATTTCCAGCGCTTCGGACGTCAATGCGGAGATGGGTTTTTACCGGATGCGAACGAATTGGTCGCAAGACTCGGCGACTCCTAACTCGTTCTTGCCGGTCAGAGGCGTGCAGACCGATGGCATCGAAGCGGAATCATTTCGCGACTACAACGTCCCCGACACGACGCTGACGAAAAACAACATCTTTGCGGACATCGATGTGAAGGCATCGTTTGAGGCATGGGCGGCCGGGACATCAAACTTTGGTTGGCTCGTTGATCAGACGGGTGTTAACGGCTGGGACTTCGCTACCAGCGAGAATGGCACTGTGGCCAACCGCCCGAGGATGACAATCGACTTTACCGCACCTGCAGGCAACGGCGCATTCAAGCTTGCTCAAAGCAGCTACACGCTTCCCGAACCGGACGCCGGCAGCAAATCCACCACCTTGCTGGTCACTCGCGGCGGCGGCCTGGCGGGTACCGTCAGTGTGGATTACACGATCACTCCAATCGTCGGCAGCGCAACGGCCGGAGTTGATTATGACAACACCGTCACGACCGGCACGCTCACCTTCGGCCCGAACAGCACCAATCAGCCCCTAGCGATAAAAATTCTGGGCGATACGGCCATTGAGGGGCCAGAGTCATTCAAGATTACATTATCGAACCCTCAAGGCGGCTCATCGATTGGCGTAGCAGACACCACGATTACGATTGCCGATAACGACTTGCTGCTCAATGAGATGGTCGCCAACATGACGAGCATCGGCGACGACGGCTATGAGTATGTGGAGATTGCCGGCGTCGCCAGCTCCGTCATTCCGAGCGGCACCTATTTGGCGGTGTTCAACGGTGAATCCACCGCGACTGGCGGCATTGGCAAGGCTGACATCGTCATCGACTTGAGCGGTAAGCAAATCGGCACCAGCGGGCTGTTGATTGTTACACCGACATTGTTCAAGTACTCTGTTCCGTCCGCGACGACCCGCGTAGTTGCGACGCAGCTGGATACTATCGGTGGTGGCATTTCCGATGACGTCCTGTCGTTTGTTCTCGTGTACAGCCCTGATGCTCCGGTCGTTCAGGGCACCGATTACGACACTAGCGTTGGAACCTATGTTGACGACGCTACGCCATTCCTCAATGACGGTGTGCTTGACATCAGTCCGTTCGTTCCTCTGCTTGGGAATCGGCAGGCCATCTTCTTAGACTCTGTCGGCAACGCCGAAGGCCCCAACGGTCAGGCCGATCGAGTGGTGAGCCTGGTTCGTCCCGGTATTCGGGTGACGATTCCGGATGACGAGAATATCGCCGGTGAAGTCTCCCGGTTCTGCAGCGACGCGTTTACACGAGTGAATGGTGACCGCCAGTCCAATAGCACTGGTTCGTGGTACAACGGCGAGCTGAAGGGCGCCACGGTCATCTATTCACCGGGCAATTTCAGCAGTGGCCGAACGCCGCCAGGCGGACAAATCACGCCGGGTGATCAAAACGTGCCGCGCGGCATTGCTTTCAACGTCACTTTGGCCAGCGTGAACGAGACGGCCGGCACCGTGACCCTGCTTGTCGATCGCACTGGCGACAATTCCATCGCGACCAGCGTGCAATACGCTACAGCCGACGGGTCGGCCATGGCAGGTCTCGGCAAAGATTACACTGCCACGTCGGGAACCCTCAGCTTCGGCATCGGGATTGATCAGCAGCCCATCGTCATTGCACTCAACAACGACAGCATCCCCGAGGGCTTCGAGAGTTTCTTCGTGAATCTCTCCAATCCAGGTACTCCGTTCGCCCTCGTGAATTCCCAGGCCAAGGTCACGCTTACCGACGACGACGCATTGGTGGCGACGTTCCAAGATGGCGATCTCGGCGGCGAGTACACCGGAACTCGGGACGTCGGTTTGTTTGGATGGTTGGCTAGTGACAAGCTCGGTGGCGATCTGACCATGTCGATCGACCGCAGTGACGACGACCCGACGCTGTCGACCGACCTTGAAAAGCCCGATCAAGGCCTGATTCGCTTCGACGATCTTTTCGGCAACGGTCCCGGTCAGGTGCCAATCGGATCCACCATCTACGGCGGCTTCATCACCTTCAGCGTCACCGATGGAAGTGGTGTGGCTACCCGGATCACTTTGCATCGCATGTTGTCCAGTTGGAGCGAATTCAATGCGAGCTTCGCCAATCCGGCCGTCGGCATCACCGACGGTGTCACCTATGACGATGTCGAGGCTTCGGTCACGCCCGACGGTCTCGTCCCCAACGCTTCGCTGCTTGGACCGCAGGACGTTCAATTGTCGGTCGATACCTTGCAGGCATGGGCCAACCAGACTGCTTCAAACGACGGCTGGGTAATTCAGAACGATACGACCAACGGTTGGGACTTCGACAGCTCGGATCAGATCGGACCGAACCTTCGGCCGAAGCTGACGCTGATCTACTCAGTTCCATCCGGAAACGGCACCGTGCGCTTCGCCGAGCCGACATTCACCGTGAATGAGGATGCCGGTAACGCGACTCTGACTGTCCAGCGACCGGGTGCCACCACTGGTACTTTGTTGGTTAACTGGGCCATTACCGGCGGCACAGCTACTGCGGCGGATTACACGGGTCCGACCTCTGGCACATTGACATTTGGTCCGGCTGACCTTTCGATGCCGATCAGCATCCCGATTGTCAACGATCCCGGTCTGGAGACCAACGAAACTCTTGGGGTTACTCTCACCGGGGCAGGCGTCAACTTCACCCGCAGCACCGCGACGCTGGTTATCCGCGATAACGACTTCGTTGCAGCAAGCCCGGCCGTACTGCTCAACGAGTTGCTCGCCAACCCGTCGGGCAATGATCATCCGTACGAGTTTGCCGAATTGGTGGGCACCGCCAATGCCGCGCTGGGCAACTTGTACATCGTCAGCATGCGTGGTGACGCCGATGTCTTCTCCGGCAACGCGGATGCAGTCATTGATTTGTCCGCTTTCGCCAATGGATCGAGTGGTTACACCATTATCCGGGGCGCCAATGGCTTCACGGCCGCTGCGGGTTCGACGGTGATTAATCGCAGTCTCTTTGACACTCTTGATAACTTCCAGAACAATTCCAACTCGTTTCTGCTGGTTTATAGCCCATTGGCGACCATCGCTGAAGGTTATGACTTCGACTGGGCCAACACCGGCACGCTGAGCTTGCCCGGCGGCGCGGTGATCGTGGACGCCGTCGGATTCCAGGTTCCCGCATCCGGCGGCAAAGTCTATGGCGGCAATGAATTGGTGCAGGCGTATACGCCGCAAGCGCTCAGCCGTGATCTGGGCAACACGACGCCCAACAGCACGGGGTGGTTCCGCGGTACCACAAGTGGAGCGAATGACTCATTGACCTACAGCTCGGTGAACAACACCAACTTGCCAGTGACCGGAGCGGCTCTGACTCCCGGCGGCCCCAACGCTTCCGCGGCGACGCCGCTGACCATCATGACCAATACCAAGATCGACACTGGCGGCATTCAGCGTTCCGTTGTCCGGTCGCTGACGTTCACGTTCAGCAACCCGATTCTGAACATGGCAAGCAATGCCTTCAAACTGACGGATCAAAACGATAACCCGATCAACGGTGTGGTGCTAACCCCGTCCGGCATTGGCACCAACACGCTGAGCGTGACCTTCAGCGGTTCGCCGATCATCGGCAACTCATTGGCCGACGGAAAATATCGCATCACGGTGGACGGCGATCAGTTGTTCGCTGCCGGCCGAATGGTGGACGCCAAGAACGATGGCAACCCCGGCAGCAATGGTGTCACCGACTTCCATCGCTTTTACGGCGATTACGATGGTGATGCCACCATTGCCGCGAGCGATTTCATCCAATTCCGCCTGTCCTTCGGCGGGACCGACTTTACCTTCGACTTCGATGGCGACGGCGCGGTAGCCGCCAGTGACTTCATCCAGTTCCGATTGCGATTCGGCGGGTCGATTTAAGTCGGGGAGCGGGTGCCGGGAGTCGGGAATTGGATGCCAATGGTCAAATTCCCCTCCCGCGCAGGTGGAGCTGGCTGCAAATTAAGTTGTCAAAGAACACTCTCACTGGCGCCAAACCACCAGCCCTGGATCGCGATCCTCGATCCTCACTCCTCGATCCTTGTCACACAACTCCCTCGCCCCCGATATCCGCCCGCGCGCACTCCCACGCGCTGGAAAGGGGATGCCGCGGGCACTTGGGGTAATGTGGTCACGCTCGCTACGACCGCAGCGGCCGACCTGGTTGCCACACTCGAGGTGGGCGCGTGT
>JANLTA010000346.1:0-2482 GCA_031362705.1 Gemmataceae bacterium
AGATCGAACGATATCTCCCACCAGCGAAAGCGATCCGCTCTACTCGGCAGGCTGCGTGGCCGCTTCGGATACGGCACTTCCTTGACCGGGTACGCCCGCTTTAGCGTCTTGACGAAGATGAAGGCAGGTTGGGTGGCCAGCGGAATAGTCAATGCGTTGGCGAGTAGAGCGGCTTAGAACGCGCAAGTGCTTTGAAAACGATTAAGCATACTAGTTTTATCGCTCTCCTTGATTCTGGCGAATTGCAAGGGTGTGCGACACCGAAGTTGTAAATGACGGGGACCGGTTTGTTGTGCCGGTATTCTGAGTGTTGATATACACTCAGTAGTGGAGGTGCCACGGATGCCCGATTCATTATCAGAGTTGGAAGCCGGACGTTCCAGGATTCTTCGTCGGTTCGGCACGCTCGGTGATCTGCGTGCAGGGTCGATCTGCGCCGTGATCCGGCGTTGCGGGAAGGCGAGTTGCCATTGCGCCAAGCCTGGCGATTCGGGACACGATCCGCAAGTGCGTCTGACGCGAAGAGTGAAGGGGAAAACGGTTGCCGAGTCCTTCGCGACACCGGCGGCTTGGCGCAAGGCGCAGGCCGAGATCGACGAGTACCATCGCCTGCAGAAGCTGAACGCGGAACTGATTGAGGTCAATGAGAAGATATCCAAGCTTCGCCCGTTGGCTTCTCAGGAGGGATGGACAGCACAGGAAAAAAAACGGCTGCTGCGTTCCATGAGGAGATCGCCCGCGAAGTAGATCAGTGGTTGCGGGTGCTGTTTGCTGGCCAACGCAAGACGGGGCACGTCGATCTGGAAGCCGTGGAGATGCTGGTTCGCTCGGGCATGCACAGAGCCGGTGCGGCGGGGCTTCAGGCGATGCTCGCAGTTCCGGCTCCTGCGGCCAGTGAGCGTAGCGTGCCGTGCTCGTGCGGCGAGCCGGCGCGGTATCAAGGGCTTCGGTCCAAGCCGGTGCTGACGGCGGTGGGCGAAGTGAACGTATCGCGTCCTTACTACTGGTGCGGCGACTGCCATCGGGGGCAGTTCCCCGCTGACGCCGCACTCGACATCGAACAAACGGAGTTATCTCCAGGCGTGCGGCGCATGCTGGCCTTGGTGGGAGCAGCGGCACCGTTTGATCATGGCCGCCAGCAAGTGAAGCTGCTGGCCGGATTAGACGTCACAGCCAAAGCCGTGGAACGTACCGCAGAAGCCATCGGGAGCGATATTGCGCAAGGCGAGCAGCGAGAGATCGGGCGCGCCGTGCAACTCAATCTGCCCATCGTGATCGGCGATCCCATCCCCATCCTATACGTGCAAATGGACGGCACCGGAGTGCCTGTGGTGAAGAAAGAAACCGTCGGCCGCAAAGGCAAAACCGATGGCCAACCCGCTCATACGCGTGAGGTCAAACTCGGCTGCGTGTTCACTCAAAAAGGGTGGGATGAAAAAGGCTATGCTCTTCGCGACCCTGATTCCACTACCTATACCGGTGCCATCGAAACCGCCGAAGCCTTCGGCAAACGCCTCTACACCGAGGCTTGGAATCGCGGCTGGAACCGCGCCGCAAAGAAGGTTGTCATCGGCGACGGAGCCGAATGGATCTGGAATCTCGCCGATCAACATTTTCCCGGCGCTGTGCAAATCGTCGATCTCTATCACGCCCGTGAGCACCTCTGGGAACTGGCCCGCAAGCTTCACCCCAACGATTCACCCCAACAAAAGGCTTGGATGAAAGACCACCAAAAACGGCTGCTCGATAAAGGCAAAATCCAAAAACTGGTGTTGGCCCTACGCTCCATCTCTTCCTGCAATGCTGAACTGATCGACAAACTCCGCACCGAAGCCGACTACTTCGAGCGCAACGCCCGCCGCATGCGCTACCCCTCGTTTCGCGCTCAGCACTTGTTTGTCGGCTCCGGAGTCATCGAAGCTGGTTGCAAAACCGTCATCGGCCAACGCCTCAAACGGTCCGGCATGTTCTGGACCCTCCGCGGTGCCAACTCCATCATCGCTCTACGATGCTGCCACCTCAACGGCCGCTTCGAGGACTACTGGGAGTCACGCCGGGCGGCTTGACTTCAACTTCTACGTCGCACACCCCTTGACCCGCTTCACCACCTCGGTCGCCGGGGCGGCTCCCCCGCGTGCGATGATGTCGCGAACTTTCGCCTTGACGGCCTGGCGCGCTTTCTTCTTCGGAGTCATCAAAATGAAATGCCCATCTCCGCGTTGCTTGCGTACCCGGCGCAGTTCAAAACCCAGGGACCCGAAGGCTTCCCCGTTGAGCGTGTTCACCATCTTTGTTTTCTCCAAGTTCAACTCGACGCCCAAGGGCGCGATCTGTTCCTGCAGCCGTTGCCGAGCCCGTTCGGCCCAGCCCCGTTTGGTATGGTGCCCGCTGACGGTGATGACAATATCATCGGCGAACCGATGATAGTTGACCGCCTCGTAGTCCCCTTCCGCCGTTTTACGGCGAATCGCGTCGAAGAACC
>JANLTA010001032.1:0-2452 GCA_031362705.1 Gemmataceae bacterium
CGCCATCGCCTCGAAGCCTTCGGCATAGGCGACATTGAAGGCGAGCGAGCGGGTGCGGGCGAGCGATTCGTAGTCGTTCTTCAGCGTCGCTTCCATGCGCGGGACGGCGGCGTAGCCGAAGCCGGCGAGGCGCTTGTTGAACTGCTGGTGTTGTCGGAAGTGGGTGGATTCTTGGCCGATGTAGAGATCGAGGTCTTTAAGGACGCGCGGGTCGACGATTTTCTCACGTGCCTTGCGCATCGTCTCTATCAGATAGGGTTCGAGATAAGGCATGCCGAGGGACGCTGCGTTGACGATATGGCTGAACTCCGGACGCGCCGGGTTCCACCACGCCTTCAGCCCTTCGGGATAGGGAAAGCGCATGCGGCGCACGATCATGCGCAGGTCGCTGTGCGATGCTGGGGTCATGGCTGCCTCCCTCGATTGGCGGTCGAGGGATAGCTTATGGCGATTTGAGCGCGGCCGCGAGGGTGCTAGTCGAGCGGTGGTTCCTCGGCGTCGCCTTCGTCGGCCAAGGACGGTTCTTCCTGAACTTCGTCGCTCGGGTCGCTGTCGCCACCCCCGCTGCTGCTGCTGGTCGTGCCTGCCGGCGCCAATTTTTTTGGTGCGGGCGCTTGGGTGCGCGGCTTGTGTTTCTTTTTGGCTTCGCTCTGCTGAAGTTTGTAGCGAATGTCTTCGGGCGCGTAGGCGTGTTGTTGTTCAACCGGCTCGGATGCGCGCGGCCCCAACATCATGTTTCCCATGATAGACAAGCCGACGACAGCGGCACAGATGGCAATAGCGATTTCGCGATCCATGGGCGGCACCAAGAAGTGATTGTCAGAGGTGGAAGGCTAGGCGAAACGCCTTAACGGTTCCTCAACTCGCGGCCGCCTGACGTGCCGTTTTGGGACGGGCGTCAGGGGCGGGAGGACCACATAATGAGCAGGCCTATCTGAAGTCCCACCACCACCAGCTGGAACATCAAAAATGAAAGCAGGACCTTCCGGTTTAGCCAGTCCCATTCCTTGGCTTGACCATAGGCTTGGATGCCTTCGGAGGTGGCGAACAATCCCAGTGCACTGCCGGTTGCTGCAAGGCCGGCCGTGCCGGCAATGCCCAACCACATGAGGCCGCGCGCGGCGATGTGGTTGGCGGCTGCGACGCCGCGTTCGGCGTAAAACGCGCTCCAGTCGGCCGTTTCTTTTGTCTTGGACTGTTTCTTGGTCCAATTGGCGCTGATCGCACCGGGAAATAGGACAATGAATTCGGCAAGTGCGGCGCCGGCCGCCAGGATCAAAGCGTCCGTAAGGCTGGCGCTCCAAAACCAAAACGCGAAGGCGGCCAGGCCCAGTTCGCAAACGGACGACCAGATACCCGACAGAAACGATGCAAACCAATCCTGAAGCGCGACTTTTGCTCTGCGTTGCACCACGACATCAGCCGCGACCTTGAGCGCTACCGCCAACGCCCAACTGCCCGCACCCAGGAGAAACCAGCCCCACATCGTCATGATGCGACTATGGCCCGATTCGGGGAGGCCGAGAAACCCGTGGCGAAGCGCTTAGTTCATAGGCTGTGGTGTCCAATAGAGGGCGCCGGTGTTGTAGCCTTGGGCCTTAAGCTTATCGATCAACAGCGCCCTCGTTTCCGCCGTCAGTTGGGGTCGCCTGGACAAAATCCAAAGGTAGCGGCCGCTCGGCTCACCGACTATAGCCCATTGATAGTCGTCCGCGACGTCCAACACCCAATAGTCGCCCGAGAACGGCCAGAAGAACGAGACTTCGAGTTTGGCGTTCGACGCGGCGTCGGCAACCGTCGCCGTTCCGTCGGCAATTTCCTCAGGCCCGCCGATGCTTCCCTTGCGGCAGCTGTTGATGACTTTAATCGTGCCGTCTTGCTTGCGGCTGTAGGTTGCGGTCACGGCAAAGCAATCGCGTTCGAACTGGTTTGGGAAGCGGGCCACTTCGTACCAGCGGCCGATATATCTCTCCAAATCGACCTGTGCGGCGACCGTGAGCGGTTTTGAGCCGTCGCGATTGACCGGCGGTTGCTCACAGCCGGTCAGCACCAAAGGCGCCAAAATCACGCAAATCAGGGCCAAGAATCTGGGCATTCGTCCTCAACTGTCGATTTTGCGCCCCGACCTGTTGCACGCCTGCACGTGCAGCCTCGGGAAAAATGATAAGATATATAGGCTTGTACTTGAGTCCGGGCCCGGTGGATCAGTTTTCGTTGTCCTGCGGGCTGACGGCCTCATGGAGGTTTGAATGGTCCGGAATATTCTCATTGGTTTGGCCGCCTTCGTCGCGGTTGTCGTCGGCGTTGCCTTCGTTTTGCCGCAACAGGTGCACGTCGAACGCTCGACTGTGATTGCGGCTTCGCCCGATCAGGTGTTTGCGGTCGTCAACGACCTGACGCAGGCCAAGGATTGGGGCCCTTGGTACAAGCGCGATCCGAAAATGGTGTTGAC
>JANLTA010000020.1:0-21701 GCA_031362705.1 Gemmataceae bacterium
TCGGGGTTGTATCGCGTAACCTATGTCGGGAAGGAATCGACCACTCCGACGAGGGCCACTCACGCTGATACTGAATCGCTACGGCTTCGCAAGAAACTCGAATCGCTTCATGGGAAGCAAGACCCGACGATTGTTGATGAGGTTTGGCCTTGGTTGGGTCATGAGGATCGGTTTGTCCGGTTTGCGGCTCGGGCGGCGCTGGAGCATCAGCATATTTCTGGGTGGCAGGATAGGGCATTAACGCCCGCTAAGCCGCAAGCGGCCTTGACGGCGCTCATGGCGCTGGTGCGCTGCGGGGATATGGGTTTGCAAAACGTCGTGTTGGCGGCGCTGGATCGGATTGACTGGGCAGCGATCAACGAGGCCCAGCGGCTGGAGTTGATACGTGTTTATCAGTTAGCTATGTTGCGGTTGGGAACGCCGACAGCAGGCGCTGTCGAAAGCACTACCAACCGTTTTAGCCCGCTGTTTGCATCGCAATCGCGCGATGTGAATGTCGAGCTTGGCAAGTTGTTGTCGTTCCTGCAGGATCCAAAGTTGGCCACGAAGGCAATGCCTTTGTTGATGAATGCGTCAACGCAAGAAGAACAGATGGATTACGCCACCATGATGCGATCACTGACGGCGGGTTGGACGCCCGAGTTGCGGCGGCAGTACTTCACTTGGTTCAACAAGGCGGCTGGCTATCGCGGCGGTGCAAGCTTCGCCGGCTTCGTGACCATGATCAAGAATGATGCGCTTGTGAAACTGAGCACCGCCGACAAAGATGCGCTGAAGGACTTATTGGAAGTAAAACCGATCACAGCGGCGGCACCGCCGAAGCCGCGACCATACGTCAAGAAATGGACAATGGACGAAATCGTGCCGTTGGTAGAAGCGGGACTGAAAGACCGCGACTTCGAGCGCGGCAAGGAACTGTTCAGCGCAACGCGATGTATTGCCTGCCACCGCTTCAATGGCGACGGCGGTGCGACCGGACCGGACCTGACCGGGGCTGGGGGGCGGTTCAACGTTCGGGATCTGGTCGAGTCGATCATCGAGTCAAGCAAAGTGATTTCGGATCAGTACGCGGCGGTCAACATCGTCCTAAATTCAGGTAAGGTCGTTCACGGCCGCATTGTCAATCACGTCGGCGACACCATTCTCGTTGGCACCGACATGCTCGACCCGGATGCCATCACACGAGTTGACAGAAACGCCATTGAATCGATGGAAACGTCCAAGCTATCGATGATGCCGGATGGCCTCGTAGATTCTTGCATGGCCGACGAAATCAAAGACCTGGTGGCCTATTTGTTATCAAAAGGCGACCGGAAACACGCGATGTTTAAGCGCTAATTCGTCCTGCGGCCATCGCCTGACGCATGGCACCGATGCCATTATTCCAGCCGTTCAATGCGGCCACTACCAGCATGTAGAACGGGTTCAACATGGCATTGGGAATGCAATCAATCGCCAGCAAGATGGAGATCATCGCAGCGATCGCTGCCGGTGCAACCGCGGGTGTCGCCCAACCCTCCGGCGGATGATGCCGAAGGAAGCGGATGGCCGGAGCCAGAAAAAACGCCATCAGCGCGACCAACCCTACGATGCCGTTTGTGAAATACTCGATCATCCATTGGCCATCGATGATGAGCGGTGATGAGTTATGGTCTTTCGGTCGGATGACGGGGTCATTGCCCATTCCGGTGAGCGAAAGATGCCCCATCGCGGCCATGAACTTATCCTCGTTGACCAGTCGAAACTCAAAAGACTCGGTTCGCTCTTGTTCCAGTTTACTTCCCATCATCGAGATAACGGCATCAGCTTTCAGCATTCCGCTGGCGCGGCAAGTGACATAGACCGGCATGACGACGATCAGCGCAAACCACAGCCAACGAACGCGCACGGTTTCCGAAATGAATAGTGTTCCAATACCGGCGATACCCAGGCCAATCGCGCCGATCGATTTGCAAAAAACTGCGGTGACGGCCAGCACAATGAAAAGGAGGCCAGTCAGTCGACGCAAGAATGACGGCAACTCATTTGCTGGCCAAACGCCCGATCGCCATAGCCAAAACAGGCTCATAACGCCGAGTGACATGAACATGGCCACGGCCAGGCCATGCTGCATGAACACCATTGGCCGGTAGCCGCCGAAACGCATGACTTGCAAGAACGAATGTTGTTGAAATCCGTAGACCAGGTTGTGCAACTGCGGTGCGATCCGGTTTTCTAGCAGACACAATGGAACGTAGACAGTCGCTCCAATTACCAGTGCGATGCACACGCGGCGGCAGCCGGCGGCATCGCTGAGATACAGGCGGCCAATAAAGTATGGAACGGTCCATTGCAACAACGAAAAGCGAAAAGCCGAGAAGGCATCCTTGCCGGACTGCTCGGCAAGTAAGCAAGCAACAGCTGGAAATATGCCGAGGATGATCGCGGGCAAGTCCCAGCGATTCCAGCGAATATTCCTCAATGACCGGCGATCCATGATGAGCCAACCGAACAACAGCCCATAGCTGATCGCATTAATCTTGGTGAAGTCGAATGGCGGAAAGCGGATCGGCTGGGCGTTGTTCGGTGGCACCGGCGACCACTGCACCTCGGGTAAGAATAACGTACCTACGAGGCAACCAATGATCACTGCGACTGGCCGCGAAAAGCGCATGAACAACAGCAGCGTAACGCCGATCCACGCGATCACGATATAGGGCACAAGTGCGAACACGCGGTTACCCGTTGCCTTGGACGACCGCCAGAGTCTGACGACCTTGACGCGGCCACCAGAACGCAAACACGATGGCCCACATTGCCGTGACAATTGCGGCTTCAGCGACACAGCGAACGCCGAAGCGAATCAACCGGCCACCCGAGCATTCCAAGTATGGTCCCAATACGACGGCTGTGAGTGCCGAGGCAGTGATCAAAAGTGTCATGAGCAGATCGAGACGGAGCACTGGTAGTCCTTGTTTGGCCAGTGCGGACGACAGTACGACGTACCGCGTTGCTTCGGCCGCGGTGTAACCCGCAATGACTCCGGCCATGCCATAATAGTGATGTCCCAATAGCAACAAAGGCAACAAGAGCGTCAACTTTGCCGCCTGCCCGATTGCGAGTTGGCGGGTGTGGCCTTGCGCCAGCAGCGCGACCTCGCTTGATGTTTGCAGGATTGTGAACCAAGCGGCAATGCCGAGCCAACGTACATAGTCGCCGGCATCCTTATACCCTTCGGGAAATACCGCCCAGACAAACGTCGGCCCCACCGCGATGGTGCCGGCGATCAGATAAGCGGCAAATCCGGTCATAGCCGAATGGAGCCGCGAAAACGACTCCACAAACGAAATGCCGGCCCGCATCAAGTTTCCGTACAGCGGGAACAGGAACTGCTGACCCAATCGCGCGATCAAGAGCGTCGGCAATCGCGCGAGTTGGGCGGCGATGTTGTAATCCGCCAATGCTTCCTGACTGATCTTGCCCACATAGAGCCGATCAAGATTGTTCGCGAAAAACGTCAGCGCGGTACTGACGAAAATCCAGCCACCATAATTCATGAGTTCCTTGCCGGCAGATCGGTCCCATGCAAAAGCGTTGCGGACACCCTTGATGAGCGTGAAACTCAGGGCCAATTCGAAAAGTGCGATCAATACAGTACCGGTGGCGAAACCGAACATCTGTTGACCGCCGACGTGCGGTCCCACATGGCCGTTCCAACGTAAGAGCAATAGCCACAGGACAATCACGCTGATGCCAGCGGCATGCGAACCGATTTCACGGATTACAAGTGGACCAAGCCACAATCGCCGGCTCATGGTCAGGTTGGCTGTTGACGCAAAGCCGTCGCACACGGCAGTTAGCCCTACGAACGGAATCAGCCAGTACATTTCGACCTGGCCGTAAAACGAGCCGAGCGGCCAGGCGATCATCGTCGCGACGAGCAGCAAGACAAACCCGCGAATGACTTGGACGGTCCATGCGGTATTCAGAAAACTTGGTTCGTCGCCGCGCGGGCTGTTAACGACGCATTGTCGGACGCCGAGATCGGAGAACATGTGCAACCCCTGAATGCAGAGGTTGACGGTCGTCATGACGCCAAAAACGTATTTCTCAACGAGTCGTGTCCACAACAGGTTGCTGGCGAACCGCAAAACCTGCATCACGCCGAAACCGACGATCGTCCACACGGCGCTGCCAACAATTGGAGTGCCGGCATTTTGCGGTGGCAATGGTGCCGATGGTTCATCGGCGATGAATGTGGTCGCTTCCGCCGCGATCAGTTCCGCACTGGTGGGTGGGCGGCTCGAAGAGTCGTTCATTCGGCCCCCGGCGGGTCGAGTTGTTTCACGACCCGGGCCGGCGCTCCAACGGCGACCGAATACGGCGGCACATCGCTTAAGACAACGCTGTTCGCACCGATGACGCTGCCACGGCCAATGGTCACGTCGCCCAACACGCACACGCCGCAACCAATGTCCACGTTGGATTCAATGGTCGGGATGGCCCGGTTGTCATCGCGGTGAGCAACGCCAAAAGTCGTGTTGTGGCGAACATGTACGTCATCGCCGATGGATCGCGCGTGCAATACCATGCCACTGTGATGCCAGATGCGTACCCGACGGCCAAGTTTCGTGGTGTACGGCAATGTAATACCGCAAGTCCATTCCACGCATTTGTAGAGGGAATTGTAAATCACCGAAAACGGCGCACGCAGCCACTTCCAGCGGATGCCCATGCGCCAATTGCCGAAGCGATGCACTGCAATGGCCCAGAACCCCTGCTCGAACAGACTGCCATCATGCGTACTCAAGTCTTCGCGCAGTAATGCCCACAGACCGATGCCCGGCGGGTTGCCGTTGCTGTCGCCGATCCAGAGCGGCGGCGGCTCGCGATTCGGTGCGGCGACGCTCATGCCGTTGCCCTCTGCGTGCCACCAAAGTTGTAACGCAGAAAGTCACCGAGCAAACCCGGTGGATCGTTGTCAGGCTTGCGCTGCAACCATCGGCGTACGCGCCAAAGCGCATGGCTACAAGCCCAGGCCGCGTCCGCGATCCTGGAATATGTCGCTCCGTGATTCTTGCGGAAATAGCGCCGCCGACTGGCAAACCAATAATCAGGAACGCGCCGCGGCTCTCGCTTCATATCAGTCACTCCGGTGCTTTGACCCACGAGATGCACAACACGGCTCGACGGCACATACCAGCAGGGCCAACCTGCGCGATTAGCTTTGCGGCAATAATCCACTTCCTCGAAATAGAGAAAGTAGCCTTCATCCATCAGGCCCACTTGTTCGATGACTTCGCGTCGGACAATCATGCTGGCCCCGGCGACCCAGTCCGTGGCGTGGGCTGTGTCTTTCACTGAAGGCGCGACAACACTACGGCTTAACAATCGAGTTGCGACGCCCAGGCGAAGACCGCTCTCAACTTCGCCGAACACACTGGGAAAGCGGAACGCCGACCGTTGCGGCGTGCCATCTTGATCTTCGAGTCGGCTGCCGGCAATTCCCACCTGTGGATTCGCATTCATGAATTCGACAAGTTCACCGACGGCACCCGGACGAATGACCGTGTCAGGATTCAGAAGCAGAAAATAGTCTGGCAAGTCGATGTTGGATTGCAAGTAACGGATGCCGGCATTGTTACCAGCGGCGTACCCGGAGTTGTGATCAAGTGACAACACACTGCACCAATCCGACCAGCCATTGTCGGTGATAACGGCGCGAAGGTGAGCAACCGAATCATCAGCCGATGCGTTGTCAACGACTACCACGGGTCCACGTTGTTCCGGCGCAAGCGAGCGCAGGCACTCGGCCGCAAGGTCGGCCGTGCGGTAATTGACGATGACTGTCGCAACGCTCAATGACGCTCCCGTTCGGGTAATTCCTCAAATGTACTATTATTGATGGCAGCGTGGATGTTGCGTAATGCCCGTGGAGGCGGAAAGTGCCGGCTGATTCGACTGATACAACTGGCGCAACTGCCGTTTCGGCACGCACTTGGGTCTGGGGCGTGCCCTTTTCACGATTCACTTTTGCCGACGCCGTGTCCGAAATTGACCGTCTCATCGCCACCGGCCGACCGAGTTTTGCCATCACCGCCAACCTGCATTATGCCATGTTGAGCGGCGGCGACGACCGTCTGCGACGACACAACGACCGGGCGGCGATGATATTGGCCGACGGTATGCCCCTGGTCTGGGCCTCACGCTGGCGCGAACAATCGTTGCCGGAACGGGTGACCGGGTCGGATTTGGTGCCGATGCTGTGCAAGCGAGCGGCCGAGAAAGACCACAGGGTTTACTTACTTGGTGCCGCGCCCGGCGTGGCTGAAGATGCCAAGGCGAAACTTTGTCAAACCTTTCCCGGTTTGCGCGTGATCGGCGTCCATGCTCCGCCATTTCGCACGCTAACTACCGTTGAAGAGCAAGCGATGATTGACGGTATTCGTGCCGCCAAGCCGGACATCCTTTTCGTCGCCTTCGGACAACCCAAAGGCGAATACTGGGTCGCCGACAACTATGAGCGCCTTGGTGTACCCGTGGTGATGCAAATCGGCGCGACATTGGATTTTATCGCCGGCCGCGTCAGCCGCGCTCCCAAGTGGATGCAGCGAGTTGGTTGTGAATGGCTGTATCGCTTCGGCACCGACCCGATGCGGCTCGGCGGCCGTTACGTGGCTAACGCGTGGTTTGCGTTGAAAATGTTATTGCGTGACTTGTTAACACGGCGTAAGAACCGCCGATAGTGTGGCTACGGTGCCGGTCGCTTCGGCACGTCTCGATTCGATGGCGTCTTGCCGTTGAGCCATTGATTCATGCGGGCTTTCAACAAGGCGGACTCATCACCGGCGGGCGGCGTCACGTCGGTGCCGTCGGCCCACACAGGTTCCGGCATTTGCGCACGCATCACCGGTTGCGGCTGGCTGGCACGAACGCGGTCATATGCTGCCAGCATCAAAAACAGTAAACCGCAGGGCACTGCAAAGCCGAGGCCAGTAAGCATCTTGCGGTTGGAGACGTTCGGATACGCGGGCGCGGTAGCGGGCTTGATGACCGAGAATTCGGGATTATCCGGCCCCAGCAATTGCGGGCGTAAACGCCGCCATTCTTCATCGTTGGGGTCAATGTCAAACACGCTGACACCGCTGGCCTTGGCAGCCGCAATCTTGGCGTCGAGTAGTTTCACGTCTTGCCCCGCCACGGTTCGCAATGTGTCCAGCCGAACGATCTCCGAGTCGGCATATTCGATCGGCACCCGGCGATACTTCTCTTCGGTGCGATGAAGTTCCTCCTCATCCAACTTCATTTGTTTGCCGGCGCTTTCATACTCCTTCTGTGCTGTCTGGAGATCGCGTTGCGTCGTGGCACCCTTGCTCAAGTCGAATTCCAATTCCTTCACCTTGGCACGTTTGTCATCAAGGGCGATCTGCGCCTTCTTGATATCTTTTTTCTGTCGTTCGATGTCGTCCTGAAGGTTCTTGCGCCGCTGGGCATGGAAGCTATCCATTTCGGCGTTTTCCAACTTGGCAATCGGCACGTTGGCCCGCACCCGATCGCGGTACTCCTCGCAAGTTCTTTCCAGCCGCTTGATCGAGCCGGTGGCTTCGGCGATCTTTTGCTTCAGCGCTGCGCTCGCCAATGTCAAAACTGAATTGCGGCGAATCTCATTGGTGTACTCGATGTGTCGCTCCATCAACTGCGTGATGAGCTTCATGCCGAACTCCTTGTCGGCAGCGTCGTATTTGAGTTCGATCTGATCGGCCATGCGCGGCGTGTCCACCTTCACTTCTTTTTGCAGATAGCGAATGGGATTATCTCGCGGGAGGCGATCCGCTAAGTCGACGGCTACCGGCTTCAACAACGCTTCATTGGCAAACAAATCGGCGTAAGACGAAAGCGACATCGAGTCGTATTGCGGCTTGCCCGTTTCGGGCTTTTGCACCATGAAGCGCAGCCGGCCTTCGATTGTCCAATAGCTGGTCTTGAAAAAGGTGCCGACGAAGAAGCCCGATGCCGCACAAAAAGCAAGAGCCACAATCGTGAGGACCAGGTTTCGCTGCGCAACGCCGCCGACATCGAGATACCACGGCACCGCCCGCGGAGCCGAGACGACGACGGGAAAGTAGCCCGGCTGATTGGCCGGGACTGGCGGCTGTGAATGGCCAAGCGGCACCGGCAAATACTCCACGCCCGGATTGCCCGGTCTGACGAGTTCGGCCATCCAAACACCCTCGGAAAAAGGCGGGATTACCGTCGCGTGCGACGGAACCCAGGGGATGCCGGGGCCGTTGTCCGAACCCCGTTATCTTGACAATCTTAGGTCGCGTTTACAAGTGCGGCGGTGTCAGGCCAGGCCGAGTAGGCTCGTATCCTTGACACAACGGCATAAAAAACCCAAGCTGGAGTGCCGAACCCGGTGCCAACCGATTCGTTGCGCCCCGAGGTTCGTCGCCACGACTCCACCCAACCCGATCCTCGGGCGGAGACCCATGACGGTTGTCAAGCAGGAATCCGCGAGCCACGCGATCCCGTTTTTGGTGCCGCCGGCCGGACGACCGGTGGCCGCATCGGAAGCGGATGTCGAGCGTGTGCGCCAAAGCGTCGGCACCAGGGAAGCCAGCGACGCCCTGCACCGCATTGCCGGGTCGATACCACTCAGCAAGCGCATCATGGATCTGGTTGGCGCTGCAATCATCACCATCATGCTCGCTCCAATGTTGGCGGTAGTCGCCGCTTGCGTCAAATTCACTGATGGTGGTCCAATTCTGTTTTGGCAGCGCCGGGTGGGCATTCACGGGCGCGAGTTCTGGTTTCCGAAGTTCCGCTCGATGATGGTCAATGCCGACCGGCTGGTGCGAATGTTGACGGCGCGGAACCAACACGTGCAGCCCGAACCTGAAACGAACAAACAAGACGTGACATTTAAGATGAAGGACGATCCGCGCAACACGTGGATCGGCCGGATCATTCGCAAGCTTTCCATCGACGAGATGCCGCAACTATGGTGCGTGCTAAAAGGCGACATGTCGCTGGTCGGCCCGCGCCCGCCGTTACCGCGCGAAGTGGCACGCTACACACCGGCCGACCGCCGGCGGCTCGAAGTCACGCCGGGATTAACGTGCATCTGGCAAGTCAGCGGCCGCGGCGACATCCCGTTTCCGCAGCAGGTCGCGATGGACGTTGATTACATCGAACGTCAAAGCCTGTGGCTGGATATCAAACTGCTTTTCCTCACAATCCCGGCCGTGTTGTTTGGCAAAGGGGCATATTGAGCGAAGCCAATTCATGCTGAATCGCTCGCGCTACTTCTGGATTCTGTTGCCGATGCTGGTCGTCGGCTGTACCGCGCCACCTGACGCATCCGCGCGCCAAGCGAAAGACCGGCAGCTCGGCGTCAACCTCGCCAACGTCGTCGATTGGTCAAGCGAATGGCCGTTCGTCGATGTCTACAAAACGTCGCGACCTTGGATGGAGAAAGGACCGGGGCCGTTCACCTACGACGAGGCCGGCAATCCACTGTTGCGACCCGGTCAAAGTGTTGAAACACTGATCTTTCGTGATCTCGACGGCCACTACCCACCCGGCGACTATGTCGCTACTTACGAAGGCACCGGCGAAGTTGAGATTAACCAATACGATGTCGAACAAGTCATCAGCGCAAAACCGGGTCGTATCGTAGTTCGCGTCAAGCCGGGCAATGGCGGCATCCTCGTCAAAGTTCTAAGTAGTTCGCCGCGCGATCCCATTCGCAATCTGCACGTGTGGGCACCGGGATTCGAGAATGCCAAGTCGCCGTTTCACCCATTGTTCTGCGAACGGCTGCAACCTTTTCGCGTGCTGCGGTTTATGGACTGGCAGCGGACCAACGGCAGCCCACTGGCCGATTGGTCGCAGCGGCCCAAGCCCAGCGACGCTCGCTTCAGCACCGACCTCGGCGTGCCTCTGGAAGTCATGATCGACCTGGCCAACGCGCAAAACGTGCATCCATGGTTCTGCATTCCGCATCAGGCCGACGACGAATTCGTCCGGGCCTTTGCGACGATGGTCAGAGACCGGCTTGACCCGACACTGAGAGCGTACATTGAATACTCCAATGAGGTTTGGAACTGGGGCTTCGCGCAGGCCAAATATGCCGAGCAACGTGGCAAGAAACTCGAGCTCGAAGGGCCACCGCATCTGCGTTACTACGCCAGGCGGTCTGTCGAGGTTTTCGACATCTTCTTTAAAGTATTCGGCAGCAACGAACGGCTGATCCGAGTTCTCAGCGGCCAATTCGCCAACCCGCGTGACTGCGAGTTTGTCCTGACGAGCGACGATGCCTTTCGCAAGGCTGACGCCTTCGGTATCGGTGCGTACTTCGGCTACGAGTTCGGTGCGCCGAAGAATGTTGAAGCGACACTGAAACTCTCCGCCGAGGAGATTCTCCAACGGTGTAGTCAGGAGATCGACGGCACCCATCGTGAGTTGATTCGCCGGCATTCAGCATTAGCCAGAAAATACAACCTGCGACTGGTGGCTTACGAAGGTGGCCAGCACCTTGTCGGTCACGGCGGCGCGGAGAACAACAAGCCGCTTGAAGAATTACTTATTGCCTGCAATCGCCATCCCAAGATGGCGGGGCTGTATCGGCAGCAAGTCACGCACTGGTTCGCGGAGGGTGGCAACACATTTGTCGCATTCGGGCATGTGAGTCACCCGGGCAAATGGGGATCGTGGGGTCTGCTCGAGTTTCAAAACCAAGACATTCAACAAGCGCCGAAGTACCGTGCCCTGTCGGAAATGGCAGGGGAGTTGAAGGGAAAATGACCGGCAATCCGCCAGCAATGGTCGGCGTCGTCGTTATTGGCCGGAACGAAGGTGAGCGCCTGCGACTCTGCCTCCAATCAGTCATCGGCAAGCATCGCGTCGTCGTCTACGTTGATTCCGGATCGTCCGATGGCAGTCCGGCGATGGCACGATCACTTGGGGTCACGGTCATTGATCTTGATTTGTCGATCCCGTTCACGGCGGCACGGGCACGCAATGCCGGCTGGCATAAACTGGTTGAATTGTCACCCTCGAACAAGTTCGTGCAGTTCGTCGATGGTGATTGCGAGGTGGATGCCGCGTGGGTCAACACCGCCACGAACGTAATGCAACAAGACCGCGAACTTGTTGCCGTATGCGGTCGGCGTAGGGAACGCTTTCCCGAAACCAGCGTCTACAACCGCTTGTGTGACATGGAATGGGACACGCCGATCGGCCCGGCCGATGCTTGTGGCGGCGATACGCTGATTCGCCTTTCGGCTCTACAAGCCGTCGGCGGTTTTCGCGATGACATGATTGCCGGGGAAGAACCGGAGTTGTGCCTTCGTCTGCGAAACAACGGCGGAGTCATCCTGCGCATCGACTGCGAAATGACTCGGCATGACGCTGCCATGACCACGTTCGGCCAATGGTGGACCCGCGCCGTCCGTGCGGGGCACGCCTACGGCGAAGGCGCTCACTTGACAATCACGCAATCACCCGGACTGTGGCACCACGAAGTCATTAGCACAATACTCTGGGCGGTCGCTATCCCCCTGCTTGCCATTGCTTGCGCGCGCTGGACGTATGGCATGAGTCACTTACTGTTTTTCGCCTATCCTTTGTTATGGTTGCGAATCGCCCTTCGCTCGCGGCATCGATGGCCGGGCCGCGACGCACGGACCTTTGCGACATTTTGCGTCATCGCCAAGTTCGCTCATGCCGCCGGTTGGTGGCGCTTTCACCGCAACCGCCTGTTCGGCCGCCGAAGCCGGTTGATCGAATACAAGCAATCCGCACCGGTCGTGAGTCAACCATCATGACCATCGCCTATCTCGTGAACCAATATCCGCATGTTAGCCATACGTTCATTCGTCGCGAGATCGCTGCCCTGGAAACGCTCGGGCTAACATTACAGCGTTTTTCTGTTCGTCCGCCGCCAGCCAACCTGATCGACCCCGCGGATCTTGCTGAGGTCTATAGGACGCACGTAATCCTGGCAAAGGGTCTGTTGGCCCTGATTGCATCGACCATCGTGATGATGGTGAAACATCCCACCTCGTGGTGGAAAGCCCTGACTGCGACGGTGCGGCTCGGCCGACGTTCCGACCGTGGTGTGATGCGGCACCTAGTCTATCTCGCCGAAGCGTGTCACTTGACAAGAGAATTGAGTTCGATGGGCGTGAAGCACCTGCACGCTCACTTCGGTACCAATCCCGCGACGGTCGCTTTGCTGACCCGACTGTTAGGTGGGCCGCCTTACAGCTTCACCGTGCATGGACCGGAGGAGTTTGACAAACCGGAGTCGCTGAGCCTCGGCGACAAGATCGCAGCCGCCAAGTTCGTCGTGGCCATCAGTAGCTATGGTCGCAGTCAACTCTGTCGATGGTCGCGGCCCGAGGATTGGGACAAACTTAGAGTTGTACATTGCGGGCTGCAAGACGACTTCCTTGTGGCTACACAGACACCGGTGCCGGATGTGCAACGCTTTGTGTGTGTCGGCCGGCTTAGCGAGCAAAAGGGGCAACTCATATTGTTGGAGGCGGCCAGCTCGCTGCGCGATCGCTTCCCCCGCCTGGAAATCATTCTGGCAGGCGATGGCCCGATGCGCGGCATGATCGAGAAGCGCATCGCAGAGTTGAAACTGCGGACCATCGTGCGCATTACCGGTTGGCTGAGCAATGCTGAGGTGCGCGAGCAAATCGAGTCGAGCCGCGCAATGGTGTTGCCGAGCTTTGCCGAGGGATTACCGGTCGTGCTGATGGAGGCGCTAGCACTCGGCCGACCGGTCATTACCACTTACATTGCCGGCATTCCTGAGTTAGTGCAACCCGGCATCAATGGTTGGCTCGTTCCGGCAGGGTCAGCCGAGGATTTAGCCAATGCGATGGCCATCGTGCTTGCCATGACGACTCAACAGTTGACTGAAATGGGAAAGAACGGTGCGAGTGCCGCTCGCCTGCGCCACAATGCCATGACAGAAGCCGCGAAATTGGCCAAGGAGTTTGGCCAATCGTGACAACTCTCGACATGTTGGCGTGGGGCTTGGCCCTCGTCTTGATGGTGCCGTTTGCGTGGCTCACGCTGGAAGTCGTCGCCGCGCTATTGCCGATGCGTCGCCTAGCTGAAGCACTTGATCAACGGCCACGTGTCGCTGTGTTGGTCCCGGCGCACGATGAAGAAGCTGGCCTGACAGCAACATTGCAAGGCATTTCGTGCCATCTGCGGCCTAGTGATCGGCTTCTTGTGATCGCCGACAATTGCGCTGATCACACTGCCGAAGTCGCGCGGGCTGCCGGCGCGGAGGTCGTTGAACGAACAGATCCGGATCATCGCGGCAAGGGATATGCGTTGGACTTCGGCATTCGCCATTTGGCGGCCGATCCGCCGGCTGTCGTCGTCGTCGTGGACGCGGACACTGAGGTGAAAGCGTGGACTATTGATGCGCTGGCTGCGGGCGTCGGCCATTTTGGCCTGCCGGTGCAAGGTGTGAATCTTCTTGATCCGCCGCCGGGTTCAGGGCCAGCCGCTCGCATTAGTTCGTTTGCCTTTTTCTTCAAGAATTATGTGCGGCCACGCGGCATGGATCGGCTCGGCTTGCCGTGCCTGCTTTATGGCACTGGCATGGCGATGCCGTGGCAGGCACTTACCGGGATTAACCTGGCACACGGTGACATTACGGAGGACATTCGCCTCGGCGTTGAACTTGCCATTCGTGGCTTTCCGCCCGCGTTCGCTCCGGATGCCCATGTCAAAGGCACGTTGCCGACGCAATCCCGAGCGGCTGGCAGTCAGCGCCGTCGTTGGGAGCACGGACATCTCAGCACCATCTGCCGGTATGTGCCGCGTTTGCTATTGCGCGGCCTGCTCGGTCTTCGCATTGACCTCATCGGCTTGGCGCTGCACCTCGGTGTGCCACCGCTGGCGTTCCTGTTTCTAATCGGTGGTATCGTCGCAGTTGGCTTGTTGATCACGGGACCGATCTATGCCGCTGGAGCGTTGGCGGCTGCCATGGCTTGCGCCGTACTGGCGATTCTGGCCTCCTGGTTTCAGTTCGGCCGCCATCGCCTGCCCGCCGGTGATTTGTTGTTGTTTCCCTACTATGTGCTGAAGAAGATACCGCTTTACCTGGGCTTTTTCGTGCGTCCGCAGCGCGAATGGGTGCGGACGGATCGGCCGGGCGAGGTGCCGTGATGGCGACTTCATAGCAATCCGGATCGACGTTTGGCTCGTAGACTTTCTGGGAAGATTCCCTGCCTACCGGGAGAGTCGATCGTGTCGATGCCGCAATTCGTGTTTCCCGGTCCGCTAGGCTGGTCGTACAGCCACCATCGGTTGAATCAGCAATCGTCGCCTTTGATGGAACCACCACCAAGTCAGGTCGCCGCCTTTCCGAACATTGATCGGCACACGCTTTACGAAGAAGTTCGCGACCGGATGATGAACCCGTGGATGATCGACCAGGCGGCAACATCGTTGTGCGGTTGCGCGGTGGTACTGTACCTGACGGCAAAATATCGTCCGGGCATGTACAGCGAGTATGTCATTAATCTTTACGAGACTGGTGACGCTATGCTCGGCAACCTGCGAGTAACGCCGGGCAAGGATTGCAAGAACTACACGCCCGTGGCGACTCACGGGGCGGATTGGGTTGGACTGGCTGGCCTGCGTGATTCAGAAAACAGCATCTTTGATTATGACGAGGAAGATGATCGTCTGGCTGGCATCAACTTCCCGCGCGAGGTACACAGTTGGTTTGAGTCCACGGGTTTCACTATTATCGACCACGACACCGATGTCGTGGGCACCAACAACGAAGCGGCATTGCGAAAAGCCGCGGACCTCAAACGACAGGGTTTCGAAGTTGTCATTCTTCTGCGGGCGCGATGGCTGCAGGCATCGCAACCTGTCATCCCGTTGGTTCCCGATCACTGGGTTGTGTTGACCAGCGACATCGATTTGACAGGACCGAATCCAGTCTTCACGTGCTTTAGCTGGGGCAACCCGGCATTCGAGCTTGATCGGACTTCGATCCCGAATTGGCGTGACTACTGGTTTGGCTACATTGCCGTGCAACCGTAAGTCAACCGCATATCCTACCAGCTACGTAATTTTCGCCAGCCAGTTCATGGAATAGCAACCATGCTTCGTCGTGTTCGTCGCGCCTTGCTCAGCGTCAGCGATAAGACTGGGTTAGTGGACTTAGCCCGTGCGTTAGCCAGCTTCGGAATTGAATTGGTATCCACAGGCGGCACCTTTCGCATGATCAAGGGTGCCGGCCTTGCCGTCCGCGAAGTGGACGAGGTCACCGGCTTTCGCGAGATGCTCGATGGCCGGGTGAAAACGTTGCATCCACTCATCCACGGCGGCATTTTGTATGTTCGAGATAATGCTGAACACGAGGCAACTATTGCCCGACACGGCATCGGTGCGATTGACTTAGTCGTCGTCAACCTCTACCCATTTGAGGCCACGGTCGCCAAGCCGGACGTGAGCTGGGATGAAGCCATTGAGAATATCGACATTGGTGGTCCCAGTCTCATTCGCGGTGCCGCGAAAAATCACGATGGCGTCGCCGTCATTACCGACGTCGCGCAATACGATTCGCTACTCGACCAACTGCGGCAGAACAATGGCGCCACAACGTTGAATTATCGCAAACAACTGGCCGCTGCCGGATATGCACGCTCGGCCGCCTATGATGCGATGATCGCTGACTACTTTGCCCGCAGTGGCCATGCAGAGCCGTTGCCGCCCCGAGTCACTTTTGGCTATACACGGAAGATCAGTTTGAGATACGGCGAGAATCCGCACCAGGCGGCTGCATTCTACGCGGAGCCGAATCCATCAGCCGCCACCATCGCATCGGCTGAGACGCTGCATGGCAAAGAGCTGTCGTACAACAACATTCTCGATCTTGATGCGGCATGGAATCTGGTGACAGAGTTTCAACAACCCGCAGCCGTCGTCATCAAACACAGTAACCCCTGCGGCGCGGCCACGGCAGAAACACTCGCCGATGCGTTTGCAGCCGCACATGCCGGTGACCCCATCAGCGCTTTCGGCGGCATTCTGGCCTTCAATCGCCCTGTGGACGCGGCCACTGCTGAGCTTATCACGGGACCGAATCGCTTTGTCGAAGCGGTGATCGCGCCGGAATTCGACAAAGACGCGTTTAACATCATCACCACACGACCAACATGGAAAAAGAGCGTACGCCTCTTACGAACCGGCGGACTACCGAAGTGCCGCGCGGGCTTCGACCTGCGGCGTGTCAGCGGAGGCCTGCTCGTGCAAGGTTGGGACGCTGATGCTGATCATCCGACCGAGTGGAAAGTAGCGACGAAACGTGAACCGACTTCAGGGGAGCGGGCCGGTTTAGCATTCGCATGGACTGTGTGTAAGCATGTTAAATCCAACGCCGTTGTGTTGGCCCAGGGCACGCACGTGGTTGGCGTCGGAGCCGGACAGATGAGTCGTATTGATTCGACGGACATCGCCGTCAAGAAAGCCGGAGATCGCGCGAAAAGTTCCGTGCTGGCGTCCGATGCGTTCTTCCCGTTCCGCGACAACGTCGATGCCGCCGCGAAGGCGGGCATCACAGCCATCATCCAACCCGGCGGCTCGGTGCGCGACGCCGACTCTATTGCCGCTTGTGACGAACATGGTATCGCCATGTTAACGACCGGCGTGCGGCACTTCCGACACTAGCGTTTGCTTCGTTTCCCCGCCATCGCCCTCGCTGCGGGTGCCGCCACGAATTGCAATCGCAACAGGTGCATCCGCTTCCAGGCGTCTTCCGGACGCTCTTCATGCGTCATGCAGCAGGTGCGGAAATTGCGCGTGCGTTGCAGACAGTTCAACGAGCCGTCAGCTTCCAATCGCAACAGTACGCGGCTTGCCGTCAGCAGGAACTTCAACTCGACGAACTCACCGGTTGCATAAACCGAAACATCTTGCGCTGAAGCCGCCGCTTCCAATTGCTCGGCATGTTTTGCCCACTTCCTGGCCCACGCCTTGGTGCCGCTGATGTCGAAATAGCCGAAGTCGCCGGGTTCCCAGCGGATGTCGTTGGCGACGGCCTCCGGCGTGCGCCGTGAATACAACTCGGGATTGCTGCGAATATACTCTTCCGCCCGTTTCCGCAACAACTCTGGTGTGTTCAGGTGAATGCGGATGCCGCTCCAGTGTTCGGGGAAATCGAAGTACAGCGCGTAGAAGAACTCCTTCGGATGTTTCTCGGCAAAGTCGACAATGATCTTCACAGCCAGCGCGTGCAACGCTGTCTCGATCTCCACCCAATCGAGCTTGGTCGGCTGAGCTTTCTTAACTACTGCCTTGGGCTTTGCGGCAACCTTCTTAGTCGGCTTCTTCTTCTTTAGCGGTTTCTTTTTCATGGTCCACCGTCCGCGCGCACCGCATAAAACGCCGTGTCGCGGTCACGCAGTTTCGACGTGCCGGCCAGCGCTTTGCCGTCGCCGGTGAACATGAAGCCGCTGTACTCACCGGCACTTTGTGGATACTTGATCGTGAAGTTGATCTGATGCCGTACCGCGCCAACCTTGCCTTTCACATCGTACTTCTGACCATCTTTATCCGAGTAGAACAAACCCGTCACGTCGCCAGTCGGTTCATCGACATTCAGTGTGAGATTGCCCGAGCGGCGGCCATCGTCGAATAACTTGTATTTGCCGTTGAAGTGGCGCGGTTCGAATGGTTCGGCAAACTCCGGCTTGTCAGCTTTCGTCATCTCCATGTTGGGTTTTCGTTTCAACAAGTAGAGTTTTGCTTCCGCGACTGGCCGCAGCGTCATGCGACTCAAGACCTCCGCTGGCGTCATTTCGAGATCGCCGCCGATGGTTGGCGTTACCACCTGGCCCAGGTCGGCGTTGAATTGCAAGCCGGCATAGAGATGAATCGGCCCACCTTTGGCCAGAGTCGTGCGTTCTTCACCCTCTTTGAAAGTCGCAAATCTCTCGATGAATAGTACCGGGTGTTTGATGCTGTTGATCTTCTGTAAGCCGGCTTGAACTTGCAGTTTTGCGTAGCGACCGTCTTTGGTCCACATGAGCAGAATGGCCGAGTTGCTTTGGGGTATCAAATTGCCGACGGAAGCCAGGTGGTTCGCCGATACCTCGGTGACTGGCTGAACGGCATTTGTGGCAATGATGCGCGGAATGTCCGCGTTTGTGATGTCATCGAACAGGTCAGCGCGGACGGACGACGTCATGATGGTGAGCAGCAATAGGCCAGCGGTACGCATGATTCGCCTCATGGTTAGTGCAGTATTCACTGCCATCTTCGGCGGAAATCGTCGCCGGTCAAGTCTCTGCTGGTCGCGGTGGCCCAGCGGGCGTAAGTCAAATGCAGCACCAACACAAGGAGCGACGCCATGCAACTCGGCATGATCGGCCTGGGCCGGATGGGTGGAAACATGGTCCTGCGGCTCATGCGCGCGGGCCACGACTGCGTTGCCTTTGATCGCGATGCCCAACGCACTGCGAGCTTTGACGAAGCCGAAGCGAAGAAATCGGTCAAAGCGTCGGCTCTGGGTGACTTGATTCAGAAGTTGACACCGCCTCGCGCTGTTTGGGTCATGCTCCCGGCTGGGGCCATCACCGACGGTACGATTAACGAATTGTCCGGAATGCTCAGTGCGGGCGATGTCATTATTGATGGCGGCAACAGTCATTTCAAGGACGACGTCCGGCGTGCGCAAGCACTTGCGCCCAAGAAAATTGGTTATCTCGACGTGGGCACCTCCGGCGGCGTGTGGGGTCTCGAACGTGGTTACTGTCTCATGATTGGCGGCGATCAGTGGGCTTTCGACCGGCTCGAACCGTTGCTTGCCGCACTCGCACCGATTCCGCCACAAGGAGCATTGCCCAAAGGCGCTGAGTCCGCGAAGCATGGCTACTTGTATTGCGGCAAGCCCGGTTCGGGCCATTTCTCGAAGATGATTCACAACGGTATCGAGTACGGCATGATGCAGGCGTTTGCCGAGGGCTTTGAGATTCTGCAGAAGGCCAACGGGCCGCAACTGCCTGAAGGTCAGCGCTACGACTTCGATTTGCACGGCCTGTCCGAATTGTGGCGGCACGGCAGCGTCATCAGCTCGTGGCTGCTTGATCTCTTGGAACAAGCGTTTGAGGCCGATCCGAAACTCGATGGCTTCAGCGGCGTCGTGCAGGATTCCGGAGAAGGCCAGTGGACTATCGAAGCGGCGTTTGCCGAAAGCGTGCCGGCGATGGTGCTGACTGCCAGCTTGTTCGCCCGCTATCGCTCGCGAATGAATCCCGCTTTTGCCGACAAGGTGCTGTCGGCACTGCGCAAAGGTTTTGGCGGGCACCAGGAGCCAGCGAAGAAATGAACTCGGCGTTGCAGGGCGAATCATACCAGTTCCTCAAGACGCTTTTGGCCACGCCAAGTCCGTCAGGCTATGAGCGGCCGGTGCAGGATGTTGTCCGCGCGTGGGCCAAGCCCCTTGCCGATGATGTGCGCACGGATCGCCACGGCAACGTCATCGCCATGCGCCGGGCCAAGGCGTCGGTCAAGAACCCGCAGCGGGTTATGCTGGCCGGGCACTGTGATCAGATCGCCCTGATGGTTCAACATGTCGATGAATCAGGATATATCAACATCCAACCCATTGGTGGCTGGGACATGCAGGTGCTGATTGGCCAGCATCTGACAGTCTGGGGTAAAGACGGCCCGATCCACGGTGTTATCTCGCGCAAAGCCACGCACTTGCTCACCGACGAGGAAAAGAAGAAGGTTCCACAGTTCATTGATGTTTGGGTCGATATCGGCGCCAAAGACAAAGCCGATGCGGAGTCCGTCGTCCGGCCCGGCGATGTCATTACTTTGGCCCTTGGTTTGCGCGAGATGCGCAACGGTTTGGCATGTGGCCCGGCTATGGACGACAAAGTCGGCGTGTGGACGGTTTTTGAGACGTTGCGGCTGCTGCACGGCAAGCAACTCGATGTCGAGGTCTATTGCGTTTCCACCGTTCAAGAAGAAATCGGCTTGCGTGGTGCCACAACCAGCGCTCACGGTATTGATCCGACGGTTGGCATTGCCGTTGATGTTTGCCATGCTTCGGACACGCCGGGTACGGATAAGAAAATGATCGGTGACATCAAGCTCGGTGCCGGCCCCGGCTTGTTCCGCGGGCCGAACATTAACCCCCGTGTCTTCGATCGGCTCGAACTTGCTGCGCGGGACAAAGAAATCAAGGTCCAAGTCCGCGGTGCTCCCCGAGCCACTGGCACCGATGCCAACGCCATTCAGATTAGTCGTGCTGGTGTCGCGGCTGGCCTCATTGGCATTCCGAACCGCTACATGCACAGCCCGGTCGAGATGGTCGCTCTGTCCGATTTGAACGACGCTGCAAGGCTTCTTGCCGAATTCTGCGGCAGTTTGCCGGCGGACGTCGATTGGACGCCGTGACCCATTTTTCTTCATTTTTGGGCGGTCGTGCCTTGTTCGACTTGGTAAAATGGCCCGACACGGCCAACTCGATCCGCGGAATGGTGTCCCGGGTCCGGTTGGCGTGTGGCATTTATGACGGGTCGTGACAACCACACCCGCAGGCCCCGCAGGAGCGTCCGAGAAATGGCCGACGATCGCATTCCCATGACCCGGGAAGGGTACGAGAAACTCAAAGCTGAGCTGGACCACATGCGTAATGTGGCCATGATCGAGGTGACCACGCGGGTGGCCACTGCTCGCGAAATGGGTGATCTCAGCGAAAACGCCGAGTATCATGCCGCTCGCGAAGATCAGGGCCTTTTGCAGGCTCGCATCAATGAGTTGAACGGGCGGCTCAGCAAGGCGTCCATCGTCGATCGTAGCTTGATGCCAGCGGGTCAGATCGTCTTTGGTGCCAAGGTCAAAGTGAAGGACTTGGACTTCAACGACGAGGAAGAATTCGAGCTGGTCGGCCCCGGCGAGGACGATCCGGACAACAACAAGATTCTGACCACCAGCCCCATTGGCCAGGGCCTGATCGGCAAAAAGATCGGCGAAACGGCCGAGATTGAGGTGCCCAAGGGCAAGATTCGCTTCAAAATCCTGGCGATTCAGTAGTTGGCCGTTTGCATTCGTCGTGCCGGCAAAGTAGATTGCAGCAGACATAACGGCGGCGTCAGTATTTGTGCCGTCGCCGGGAGTCAGCCGGGTCGGCACGCTTGGGTCACAACGCCTTTCTCCTCGAAAGGGCAACCCTGCACGAAAGTCGGGGACGCAAAGTGCTGGGCCTAATGCCGCAAGGCGATGGCCGCAGTCCTGCCGAAGGGATCGTACGAGGCGAACAGCCCGTTCATCCCCGGTCACTGGCAACAGTGCCCGCCCCGACCCAAGGGCCTGCAAAGGCTTCGAGCCGGCTGATTCCGATGTCTGTTTGATGCGGCCAAGTCTCATCGTGAAGCTCCTTCCTGCTGTTAATTGAATTTGTCTTCTCGGTGTTTTCCTTTGTGCCCTCTGTGTCTTTGTGGTTGGTCTTAAGATCTAACCACGAAGACACAGAGAGCACAAAGGAAGCACTAAGAAAACCGCAATCCCGATTCCCGACTCTCACTCCCTCGCCCCCGATATCCGCCCGCGCGCACTCCCACGCGCTGGAAAGGGGATGCCGCGGGCACTTGGGGTAATGGTCATGCTCGCTACGACCGCAGCGGCCGACCTGGTTGCCACACTCGAGGTGGGCGCGTGTGGCG
>JANLTA010000366.1:0-1767 GCA_031362705.1 Gemmataceae bacterium
ATGGCTTCCTGACGCCGAACGATTTCCACTGCCACCATGAGCAATGGGCAAAACGCCAGCGCCGATGCTTTTGATAACAATGCGATGCCACACCAGAAACCCGGCCAACCAATCCGTTGCCGCCAACCGCCATCACGTCCACGGCGATATGTGGTCACAAATGCTAGTAACGTGGCCGCTATTGCAATATCCGTTGTTGCTAATGCCGCGTGGGCGAGCAAGTTTGGTTCGCAGGCGAGTGCCGCAACTGCGATGCGGCCAGCCCATGAACCGCCCAGATCGCGGCCTAGTCGCATCCCGAAGTACAAGAGCAACCACCAGAAGACGAGATTACAGTGTCGCATCCAAACGATGATGTGCGCGAAGTCCTGGGTGAGACTAAAGCGTTCGCCGCGCACCCATTCGATGATGGCAATTGGCAAGGTCTGTACATCGACAGGCAGCGGCATGGTGCCGAGTTTCATTAGCGGGCGATGCGAGCCGGTGTGCCAGAAGTTCAACCCGTGTTCGAGGTATGTCGGCTCGTCGAAAGTGACGCCAACTTGTCGGGCCGCAACCACGCACGCCGCCGATGTCGCCAGGCCGAAGGCGATCAGCCAAAGCCAATCGATGAATTGGTTGGATCGATGCATGAATGTGTCACGGCCCGCGGCGAGGATCGCTGATTGGTACTGACTCTTCTCGGCGGAGTCGTCCTGCTTCCAATTGGTCGGCCATCAAATCAGCGGACACGACGGCCGGCAATGCGGCGCGAACGGCCTTGGCGGTGACTATGAACTTGTTCTCGCCGTTCGCAACGATGCTGATCGGTTCGAAGGTAACGCGGCCACCAACATGCTGGTGCAGCGTCGGTTCAGCGATGACATAGCTAAGACTGGACGGCAAAACCAACGCCGGCCGCACGTTGGTGGCGGGTGCTGAACCGAGATTGCGTACCGTTAACACGAAGCGGACGTTATCGCCTACGACGACCGCTTGTGGTTCGATGTTCACATCCATTTGCAGCGCGACAATGTCCGCGAAATCAGTGACCACTTCCTTCTGTTCGCGCGTGCCTCGGCAGGATGCCGCGAAGAGATGCTTGACCTGGCCGGTGCTGCTGGCTTTGGTCGTTAGTTCCAGCACCTTGACTTCATTGGGTTGGAGCTGCGGCAATATCCATTGGATGTCGCGCTCGAAGTTCTGCCCGCCTTCCGACATGGACACGACTTCACAGCCGGCGGGTACTTTGTCGGTCACGGTGATGTTCCGCAGCGCGGCATTACCTGTATTGCGAACAGTGACACGATATGTAGCCGTTTGATGGCTTCCACGTTTCGTTGGGCCTTCGATGCCTAAATCTAACTTGGGTGTCTGCACCGTCAAGATGCTGGATGAATCATGCTTCGCGCCAGTACTGTTGCTGGCCGTGAGTGTGTGATTGTGAGCGCCGGGTTTTTCGGCCACGACACGGTAGTCAAACACGCGAGTCTCACTCGGTCCCAACCGGGCGATGGTCCATGTCCGGAGGTTTGGCGAGTTTTTCGGATCCGGCTTTTGCCCCGGCGCGACCGGGTCGTATTGGTGAATTAGTCCATCGGGCAAATTGTCAGCGACCAGCACATCGCGGATTTCTACCAATCCCGAATTGGTCACTTCCAAGCGCAGCGGCACGACATCATGCTGTTGCACGGCCGACGGGCCGGTGACCTTGACGCTGACTTCGGGTCGCGCGATTCGAGTCTTACCTTGTCGTCCATGTTCGAAGCGTACTTTGGCGATGTGAGT
>JANLTA010000049.1:0-3546 GCA_031362705.1 Gemmataceae bacterium
CACCCGAAAAGCGCATGTGCATCGAGCCAACGCTCTCGCCGCGATCGAGGCCGAGGTTATCAAGTGCGAGCGACAACTCCCTGCTGTCCCGGCTACCCGCACCGCGCGTGATCATGTCGCTGAGCAGCGTGCCGATGCCGGCCCGTTCCGGTGGGTCGTAGACACAGCCGGCCGGGATGAGGAAGTTCACGGCTGCCGAGCGGACATGGTCCATACGCTCGGCGAGTAGGGTCATTCCGTTGGCAAGCGTGTGGGAATAGATGGCCGCGGCCAAGTCCGTGCCTCCGGGCATTTTGTGAAGCGAGGTAACGACCGAAGATTCTACCGAACGAATGTGGGTTCGGCGACGGAAACGGCCGATGGGTACGCCGTCTTGTACAGCGACCGCCGGCAGCGAAACCCGAGTTGGCGATACAGAGCCAAGGCGAAAGAGTTGCAGGCCGTCACTTCGAGAACCACGTAGCGAAGTCCCGCATTCTTGAAACCGTGCAGAGCTTTGAGAAGCAACGCTTTGCCGAAACCCTGTCCGCGATGTCCGGTGACAACACCCACGTTTTGGATCGCCCCGTGGCCACGGGCATCGACTAAACCCTGCACCGTTCCGCAATCATCGTTGCCGCACGCAAGGAGCCACGTCGCCTCCGGGCAGAAGCCGGCGCGATAACGAATCGCTTCCATGAGCTTGACGCAGCCGTCGTTGTTGCCAAGGCTCGGGAATATGCGCGTATCCGGTTCATTGTGAAACGACTGCCATTTCACGTCGGCGTGTCGAGTCAGTAGATCGTCATACCACGGCACAAAAGAATAGCCGTGCGGCAGCGCCGGCACCGGCACCACAACCAAGCGCAGGTCTAGCTCCATGCGAAAGCGCTTAAAGTAGGTCAGACCCGTCATGATTCGATGCTAGCATATCGTGGCGGTACGGGTCAAACAGTTGGCCTTGACCGGCTCGCGGGCGTCCGGATATGTGCCCGTCATTCAGGGCGATACAGCGCCGGAGCAGGATGCACCGGTGTGCCCGTCCATCGGGAGTTCACGGATGATGACCTTGACCACAAGGGCCTGGACGGGCTTGCTGTTCGCTGGCGTCATGTCGATGGGGTGCAGCACCCCAAGCATGTTCTCGAAGGCCAACAACAACTTGCCGGCACTGCCGACCAAGCAGGCGTTGGCCACGAACCCGAATTCCGGTCAACCGAACACGGCGACGAAGGCATCAACGCCACAGTATCCGAACAACGCACCGGGCCTGCCCAACATGCCCGGCGCCCAATTGACTTCCACGGCGAACCAGATGCCCCCGGCCGGGACGGGCCTTTCGATTCCGGGTGCGCCGGTCACCGTTCAGCAGGCAAAGCTGGACTTGCCCGCAGTCAACGGGCCATCGCCATACGGAAATGCCACGGTCAACAACGGCATCCGTTTGCCCGATGGCGTGACACGCAACTCAATGCCGATGCCCGCGCCGGCATTGGCCCCGATGCCGCCCACGCCAACGCTGCCACAACCGCAGCCGCCGAGCATGGACATGCCGCCAGCTCCAGCGCCGGTGCCGTCAATGGGTATGCCGCCACCGTCACCATTGCCACCGGTGGGTGCCGTTCCGACGCCGATATCGCAGCCCGTACCGGTCACTGCACCGCCGCCACCGGTGTCGCTGCCCCCGATCAAAGCTCGTCCGGCAGATTGAGTACAGGACATTGAAAAATGATCTACCGAGGGCCTTTGCCCTCGGTTTTTTGTCTGGCGATCAGTGCAGCGACGTAACCGGCTTTGAAGCCTGCATCAATGTTCACTGTCACCACATTGGCGGAGCAGGCGTTCAACATCGTCAATAACGCAGCCACGCCGTCGAACGACGTGCCGTAGCCGATGCTGGTGGGCACGGCAATCACCGGACACGAAACCAATCCGCCGACAACACTGGGCAGCGCGCCGTCCATCCCGGCAACGACCACGATCGCGTCAGCAGAAACAAACTCGGACAATCGATTCAACAACCGATGCAGCCCGGCAACACCAACATCGACGATCACGTCAGCGGTCACGTTCATCGCCCGCGCCGTGACTGCCGCCTCTTGAGCAATGGGTAGATCACCGGTGCCGGCCGTGAGAATCGACACGCGGCCACGCGGTGCGACAACTGCCGACTGTTTCAGCCAGAATGTGCGGGCTACGCGATCCTGCTCGGCCGATGGAAACCGCTCGGAAAGATAGTGAGCCTGCTCGTTATCCAATCGCGTGGCCAACACATCCTGCCCGGCTTCGATCAACTTTTGCATGATCTCTTCGAGCCACTGGCATGTTTTGCCCGGCGCAAAGATCACCTCGGGAAACCCGCAGCGGGCCTTACGCTCCAGATCGACGGTGGCGAAGTCCATGGTGAAACTCTTATACCGCGCCGCCGTTGACGCGGATCACCTGACCGGTGACGAAGCTCGCCGCAGGACTTGCGAGCCAACAGATCGCCCCCGCGACATCCTCCGGTGTGCCCCAGCGTTTGAGCGGCGTTTCGTTCAGCACGCGCTGCTGCCATTCAGCCGACGCGGACTCACCCCACGCCGTCTTGATCCAACCCGGCGCAACGCAGTTGACGCGGACGGCCGGGGCCAGCGTCTTGGCCAGATTTTTCGTGAACGCCATCACGGCTGCTTTGGTCGCGCCGAACAACTGGCCGCTATCGCCATCCATGCCGGAGTCCGCCTGATCCCAGCCAATGTTGATGATAACGCCCCGGCCGCGCTTGTGATGATTGAGAATCCCGATGGCTCGTGATAGTTGAATCGTTGTTTCCACATCCAATGACCACAACGCGGAAAGCTTTGCGTGGAAATCCCAATTCTTCGCCACTCCGGTCAATACGTCGAAACCTGCCACGTTAACTAGTACATCGACACCTTCCCACTGGGACCATGCTTGCCTAACAAGTTCGTCACAAGTGGCCCGGTCACTCAAATCCCCGATGATGGCCTCGCACCGTCGGCCCATTTCTCGGATTTCAGCAACTACGCCCGACGTTCTGCCGGCATTGCGCGTCGACACCAAAACATCCGCACCCTGTCTCGCAAGCGCAATTGCCGTCGCGCGGCCAAAGCCGCTGCTCGCTCCAGTCACTAATGCACGCGTGCCATCCAGTCGAAAGGCCGATGCCACATGCCCGCGTACTCTCGACAACAACTCGCGAACTCGCAATCCACTCGCAGGATGCACCGCTTCCGGCGCCACTTCAGCTAATGGCGCTAGAACAAACTCGCGCTCCGTCATGCGCGGATGCGGTACCAAGGGGTCTGAGTCGGCTTGCACCAACTGGTCGAACAACAACAAATCAAGATCCAGCGTGCGCGGCGCATCTTTCTCGCCGCGAACTCTGCCGTGTTGTCGTTCGATGGAAAGCAGTAATTGCAAAAGCGCCGCTGGGTCGAGTGACGTGTCAATTGCAGCGGCGGCATTCAGATAGCGTTCTTGCCCAGACGGGCCGCCGACCGGCGTCGTATCGTGAAACGACGACCGATCCAAAAGCTGAACGCCGCGCGAACTGCCAAGGGC
>JANLTA010000069.1:0-1981 GCA_031362705.1 Gemmataceae bacterium
CCATCACGGACTTCACCGGCGAGAAGCGCATCCGCCTCAAAGCGAGTGGCCGAACCGATGCCGGCGTACACGCGGTCGGCCAGGTCGTGAACTTCTTCACGATGGCGCAATACTCATGCAACGACATCGTTCGGGCCATCAACTCGCGCTTGCCGGAAGATGTCGTGGTTCGCTATGCCTCCGAAACGAATCTGTCCTTCAACGCCAGCGATGATGCGAAGCGGAAACTCTATCGCTATGTGATTCACGATGGCGACACGCCAGACCCGTTGATGCGGCATTATTGCTACCACATTCGTCGCAATCTCGATGCCGCCGCCATGCACCGGGCTTGCCAATGCCTGAAGGGCACCCATGATTTTCATAGCTTCGAGACCAAGTGGCCCAATCGCATGTCCAGCGTACGCACCGTCTCGCACATCGCCGTCAATCGCGTCGGCGAATACCTGTGGATCGACGTGGATGCCGACGGCTTTCTGTACAACATGGTCCGCAGCATCGCCGGCACGCTAATCAACGTCGGCCGCGGCCAATTGCGTGCGGAGCAGGTAGCTGACATACTAAATGCGCAGGACCGCCGTGTGGCGGGCTTTAACGCGCCTGCCCAAGGGCTGTTCCTGATGCGCGTCGCCTACAGTTAGCCGCGACGCGCAGGCTTCCGCAGCGGAGCGCGTGGGCGCCGTCGCGCTCCGCTGCGGAGTACCTCCGCGTCGCGGCTAACCATCGTGTCACTTAACATGCGTACGTATCCCGACAAATTGGAAATCCGCACGCTGGATCAGCCCGTCAACGCTACCATCCGCGTGCCGGGCAGCAAGAGCATTACGAATCGGGCGCTGGTGCTGGCGGCACTTACGGACCTGGAGGTACCTCTCACCATTCGTGGCGCATCACATTGCGAAGACACAGAAGTCATGGTCAAGTGTTTGCAGACGCTTGGTTATTCGGTGGAGGACGATTGGACCAAGAACACCATCGTATTTCCTTTTGAGGAACGTCCACGAATTCCAATCACATCCGCCGACTTGTACGTGGCTGATTCAGGTACCGCGATGCGGTTCCTTCCTGCACTCGTTTGTGCTGGAATTGGCCGTTATCGAATTGACGGCTCGATGCGAATGCGGCAGCGACCAATTCAGGATCTGTTGGATGCTCTCAATCAAATCAGCGGCGTTCGCGCGCGATGCGAAGGAGACGACGGCTTCCCGCCCGTCATTATTGAATCGTCCGGACTGCGTGGCGGTCGAGTAATTATCAAAGCCAACGTCAGTAGCCAATTCACTAGTGCAATACTCCTCGTCGCGCCTTTTTCTGAATGCGATCTCATGGTCGAAGTTCAAGGTGCAACGGTGTCACAACCTTTCATCGACATGACGGTTGCAATGTTGGTCCAGTGGGGAGTTAACGTCCGTCGGGTTGGCGCCGGTCAGTATATTGTGCCATCGGAAGACATCGGTCATAATCCGATGACCTACGTCGTGGAACCGGATGCGTCGGCGGCAAGCTATGTGTGGGCGGCTGCTGCGATTGGAGGAGGGCGAACAAATGTCCCTGGCATCAAGCCCGACTCCATTCAAGGTGACGCCCAATTCCCTCGATTGCTTGAGAAGATGGGATGCAAAGTCGAAATCAGACTACTGGAATTTGTCGTCCATGGTGCCCCGCTCAGCGGCATCACCGCCGACATGAATGCCATCAGCGACACCGTGCCCACGCTGGCAGCCGTCGCCTGCTTCGCCGATAGTCCGACGACCATTCGCAACGTGGCCCACATCCGGCATAAGGAGTGCGACCGCATCAGCGCACTTTGCGCGGAATTGCGTAAGCTCGACGTCGAAGTCGAGGAGTACCCGGATGGTTTGAAGATCACGCCGCAACCGATGCATGGTGCGGAGATTGACACTTACAACGATCACCGCATCGCTATGAGTATGGCGTTGATAGGACTGAAGGTGCCCGGCGTGATCATCAAGAACCCCGG
>JANLTA010000080.1:0-7715 GCA_031362705.1 Gemmataceae bacterium
GCCATCAAACTGGCCAACAACAGTGTCGGGACGAACGATTCGATCTCGTTCAGCCCAACGGTCTTTGCCACGCCGCAAACGATCTCACTGGCTTTTGGAGAACTCATTATCTCGGACCCGGTCGTGATTACCGGACCAGGCAAGGCCAACCTCACCATCGATGCCCTAACTGCTAGTCGAATCTTGACCGTGAGCATGACCCCGGCTTACTGGGGCGGTGCGGTCAGCCTGTCCGGGATGACATTGGCCAATGGTCGCAATCTCCCGTCTACGGCAGGTTTTGGAGCTGGTATCACTACCGAGACCGGAGTGTTGACGATTGATTCCGTCGAGATCTTCGGCATCAGCAACAGCAGCGCTGGCGGTGCCATCGCCCTCAACACGTTCTGGGCAGGCCTGACGCTGAAAAACAGCAGTATCCACAACAACACCGCATTCCAGGGTGCCGGCGTTTACGTCGGCAACAACGGCAGCGCACTGACCGCGATCCCGAACACCGTTCAGGTGTTGATCCAGAATACGACGTTTGATTCCAATGTGGGTGGCGTGGGTGCCGGCGTTACTTCACTAGGTGGTGCCAGCATCACCATCGACAACAGTATCTTCACCAATAACGTCGTCAACACAAACTTCACGTCAACTGGCGGTGCAATTCACATCAACGCCGCGACGCTGAATTTGACGAACAGCACGATCACGGGCAACTCGGCCAGCGGCAGCAGCCTGGGTGCGACAGGAAACGGCGGCGGTTTGTACTTTGGTGGTGCCGCTATTGGCACAATCTCAAAGACCTTGATTTCCGGAAATGCTGCGGCTGTCACCAGCCTCAATGGTAATGGCGGCGGTGTCTTCGTAAACACCGGAGCCAACGTAACGATCAACGATAGCACGATTACCGCGAACATGGGCAACGCGACTTCAACCACCACAGGTGGCGGAGCCGGCCTGGCCATGACCGGTTCGGCTACCGTGACGATCAACCGGTCTGTGATTTCCAACAACGTCGCACTGAGCATCGGCGGCGGCATCCTCGCCTCGGCATTGTCAACTGCCGCGACAGCCTCGGGCACGTTGTTGATCAACGGCAGCATTATTTCTGGAAATATCTCGACTTCATCAGTCGCCGGTACCGGTGGTGGTGGCCTCGTTGTCACCGGCGCGGGCGGCATGACGCTGATTACCAACTCGACAATCTCCGGCAATTCAGCTGCCGGACTGGGCGGCGGCATCCTCGGCGGTGTTGGGACCGCGGCGGCTACGAGTGGTTTGGGCGGCCACCTTACGATCCGCAACAGCACGGTCGCCTTCAACACCGCGTCAACTGCGGGTGGCGGCATCAACTTCAACAACCTGCCGACCGGCACCGCTACGTTCACCATGAATGTTCTAAGCTCGGTTGTAGCCAACAATACTGGTGGGGACGTCGTCAACGGCCAAGTGGCTCTCGGATCCAGGTTCAACCTGAATGTGGGGGCGAACAGCCTGTTCGGCACGCCAATCACCGGTGCGGGCACCATCGCCGGTACGCCAATTGTTAACGCCGGCGCTAATCTCGTTGCGTTGGCCAACAATGGCGGTTCTACAGAAACGCACGCATTGGGTGGCGGTAGCACGGCCATCAATGCCGGCTCCTACGCGACCGACGTGCTGACCACGCTGAATGGGGCGTTGGGCAACCTGGCCACGAACACGACTTTTACGGCGACCAGCGCAGCGCTACTCGGCGTCGGCCAGCGAATTAGGATCGACTCCGAAGTCATGACGATTTCGGCTCTGAGCGGCACCACGGTCACTGTCAACCGCGCTCAAGAAGGGACGGTGTTGGCGGCCCATAACTCCGGTGCCAATGTATCGTTCAGCTCCGTGGTCGGTGCTTTCGACCAGCGTGGTGTTAGCTTTGCCCGTATCGGCGGCGGTGTCATCGATATTGGTGCGTTTGAGACTCAGACTCCACCGCAGGCCAAGGTCGTGCCGGGTGGTGTGGTCATCAACTCCAAGCTAGCCGGTGCGGACAAGACTCAGCGATCACGTGTCACTGACGTTCAAGTTACCTTCGACTCGAAGATTACGTTTGTCGGCGGCGATGCCAACGCGGCGGCGGCGTTCACGTTGAACCGCATTGGCGGCGGCTCGGTCACTCTGGCTGCGGCAGTCGATAACTCCGGACCGGGCACAGTAGTGACCCTGACCTTCATTGGCGGCTCCGTGGATAATGTGTCGCTGGCCGACGGTCGGTATGCCTTCCATGTCTTGGCGTCGCAAATACCAACCGGCTTCGACGGCGATGGCAACGGCACTGGCGGTGATGACTTCATCTTCGACGAGCCAGCCTCGCCGACGACGTTGGACACAGCCAAGATCTTCCGCATCTACGGTGACATCGACGGTGATGGCAACGTGGCTGCCAGCGACTTCATCCAGTTCCGCCTCGCCCTCGGCGGCACCAACTTCGGCTTCGACTTCGACAACGACGGAGCAATCGCGGCCAGCGACTTCATCCAGTTCCGCCTGCGGTTTGGCGGGTCGATCTAAGTAGTGGTCAGTTGTTAGTGATCAGTAATCAGTAATAACACTTCAGCCCTCTCTCGGAGTTCCGTGAGAGGGCTGAAGTGTTGAATTCATTGCTTCAACGAATGCCATGGCGCTGATCGACACAGGCATGAATCGATAACTTCCTCACGCGGAGCGTGAGGAGTACATTGTGTGATTAATAAAATGTGTTTGATTCGGGTTCTGGGCGGCGACTCGTCGCTCGCAAAAATCAACTACTTTGCGGCGTCGGCATCCGGGGTCTTTTTGCCCCAGTTGTACTTCTTGGTGAACTTGTCCACACGGCCCGTGGTGTCCACGAACTTCATCTTGCCGGTGAAGAACGGGTGGGACGCACTGGAAATGTCGAGATTAACGACGGGATATGTCTCGCCATCGGTCCAAACGACTGTCTGGTTCGACTTCGCGGTGGAGCGAGTGAGGAAGGAAAAACCGGCCGCATGGTCGCGGAAAACAACTGCCCGGTACTCGGGGTGAATGCCCTTCTTCATCGCCGCCTCGTGGAAAACTAGCCGATGTAACGCAGTTATCTTAGCAAAGCACATGGTTTCTGGCCAACCGCGTTCATTTTCGCGTGAATCCCAGGGCAAAACCCCGCCATTGGCGGTCAAGGGTCGGTTGTCGGCGAGCTAGTCGCCGGCATTGAGATCGTGAAACGGATGAGCCGGCATGTGTTAGTGTTGACATCATTTGGGAGTTCCACCGATGGCCGAAACTGCTGAACATGCCCGCATTCAGGAAGCTCTGGCGCAGTTTCTGGAATTGGGTGGTGCCGAGTTTGTCACCGAGATGATTGATCTGTTGAATCAGCAGACGCCGCAACAGTTTGAGGCGATTGAAAAAGCACTGGCAGCCGGCGACATCATCACGGCACAACGGCATGCCCATTCGATGAAGTCATCATTTGGCAATTTCGGTGCGAAAACGTGCCAGGAGTTGGCGACACGCATGGATCGTGCGGGCAAGGATGGCGATGCGGTTGCCTATCGTGCCGACTTTGAATTGTTGAAGCAGGCGTTTGCACAATTGCAAACGGTGCTGACGAAAACCCCTCACCCCTAACCCCTCTCCCACAAGGGGCGAGGGGAACCGGATTGATTACTCTTCAGCGCTGCGGAACCGTGGCCGCCGCGGTGCGCCTTGGTAGAGCGGCGTGCCGTCGAAGAGGTCTCGCGGTTTAAGGTAGAAGCCGGTCCAGAAGGTCAGGGCGGTGCCGGAGTAACTGGATTTGCCGTCTTCGCTGCCGAAGTCTTCCGAGCGCGGGAAGTGCAGGATCGGCGAGCAATGCCAGAGCGTCACCGGTTGGCCGGTCAATGAGCGATGTCCCTTTGCATATTCCGGCACGTCGATGTAGGCGGTGTTGCCCGGCTCAGAACGCGTGACCCAGAAGTCGTTATTGATGAACTCCATGTCGGCGTCGTGGGTGCCGCCTTCATGCTGAAGCTGGCGCAGCGTGCCCAGGCGGTGCGGCACAAGGTCGTAGGCCACGCTGCGGCCATGTGTGTTCTTCCGCGACTTGCTTTGTACGCGGATGGACGTGAACTCCTCGGCATTCCAGCGGGCGCTGCCTTCGCTAGCTTCACCCTGCCCGTTCTTGTTGAACGGCTTGGCGACCTGGCGAAACTTCTCAGTGGCGTCATCGAAATTGCGGCGGACGAGCATTACGTCGTTGTCCTTTGGCCCACCGGATTTGGTTGTGGGATCGCCGAGGTCGGGTTCCATGCGCCAGCAGCCGATGTGCATGTGGGTGTCGCCGAAGTCATCGCGGCGGTCGAAGAAGTTCTGCCCGGTGGGCCCGATGCGAGCGGCAATCGTGCCATCGTCAGCAAAAGAATACTCGGTGAGGTAGCGGTAGTTCGCCCCGTAATAGGTCGCCCACAGCAGCATCTTTTCGCCGCGTCGGGCTTTGTCGCTGACTTGATTCCAACTGCTGGTTTCGGCTGTCATCCAGCGAATGCCGTCGTCGTGAACTTCTTTGTGGACGGTCTGATTCCATGCGGGATTCGGCGAACTGAGTATCTCGCCCGGCGCAACGCAGTTCGGCCCAAGGAACTCGCGGCGAGCGCGAGTTGTGTGAAACGACATATCGTGAATATCGAGAAACGCCGTCCAGCCGTTGTCGTACGGCACGTAAATCTCGGCCAGTTCGAGCATGCGCACCACAGTGATCCACTGCGGCTTGCCCGCGCGATCCTTCCACATGAACTTGGCGCTGCGGATGCGAAACACGCTGCCCGGCGGGCTATACGGCCGGTTGTTCGGATGCGTGAGATCCCATTCAATCTCCCAACCCGTGTCGCATTTGGTGAGGTCGTAGCCATCAAACGCGGCGGCCGGGAAGCCCTGCCGCACAGTGTGCGGCGGCAATTGTGGTTCATCGTCGGGTTGTTGACGCGCCGCCTCGGCACGAACCGGAGCATCGCGCCACAAGCCGAGTCCTACAACCGATAGTCCAATGAAGCCCATCGCAACGACAACCAAGTAACGCATCATTATCTCCAAACCGTTTTTCGAATTCATCATGTCGCATCAGTCGTCCCGCGCCACAAGTCCCTTTGTCACATTAACCGTCATCTTCAATGGCCGCGGTGTATCTTGACCTTCGACAGGCGATACTTGGTACATCAGCCGTACGACGCGGTCGCCCGGCTCGTGTTCGCCGTGTTTCTTATTGATCTTGAGTTGCAGATACTCCCAGCGCACCGCTGTCGTTTCACGATCCTTGTAAAGTGCTTTCACATCCGCCGATTTGTCTTTGGCCAGCGCGACGGCCTCATCCAACTCCTCGCGCGACATAGGCGAGTGATGCTTGACCAAGACCTCGGTGGGACCGACCTGGTCGCCGGTAGTGATGTCCACAGTGTGCTTGATGGTGATGCCCTGTTTGCCTTTTTCTGGGTTAGGCCGGTAGTAGAACACGTCGGCCCGCTTCACTTCTTCCTGCCCCGGCACCGGCCGATGCGACACGATCTGCACGGTGTATTGCTTGATCGTGGCTCCCGCTTTCGGCTCGACGTTGCCGGGAATGCCCGTCGGCGGAGCATCCACGATCTTGGCATCTTTGGGTACGTAGCGATCGGCTTTTTGATGCTTTTCAAGGAAGCGTGCGAGGTTGTCGCGCTGTTCCTTGGAGAACTGCGGCGGGATCATGTCGATGTCACCCGCGAAGGCCGGCAACATCAGAAACGAAACTGCCAGGATCGTGAATGCAAACAACTTGTGGTGGCGCATGACCGCAACCCTCCGTGCGACCGAAGCGAAAATTGACCCGCCGACGTGAGTGTATCGTTCGCCAGGCGAGCGTCGAGGCGTAAGCCCGACGTGATTACATTTGACATTCGAAAACACGTCGAGCTTACGCTTCGACGCTCGCCTATCGCAGTTCCGCGAGGTTGGTCTTCATCGCAGCGATTTGTCCCTCCAACTCAGTCACCGATTCGCGTTGTTGTTGCACGACTTCGGCCGGGGCGCGGGCGACGAAGCCCTCGTTGGCCAGCTTGGCCTTTGTTGCTTCGAGGAACTTCGTCTTCTCGGCGATCTGTTTCTCCAATCGCGCCACCTCGGCAATCGGATCGATCAAGCCTTCTAGCGACACGAAGGCTTCGAAGTCGGCGTAGACGTGAGATGACTTTTGCGCGGGCTTCGGCGTGTCGGGGCCAAAGGTGCAAACGCCGACGCCTCCGAGTTGTTTCACGAATGGTTCCAGCGCGCGCAGATCATCAGCCACCGGCTTGGCACACTTCACGCTGAGTTGCAGCGGCGTCTTGGGTTCAACTTGATACCGATTACGCACCTCACGCACAAATCGCACCAATTCCTGCATCCGCGCAAAGCGTGCTTCGATGTCAGCGTTGATCCAATCAGTTGGCCAGGTTGGCCATGATGCGGTCACAGCGCTGGGGCCAACTTTCAGTGGTGTCGGCAAGCCGCGTTCGGGCGCGGCTTCGGCAAGCGCTTCCCAAACCGATTCGGCGAGGAAAGGCATGATCGGCTGCACGAGACGGATGATGCTATCCAACACGCCCACCAGCACGCGCTGAACGGTTGGCCGGGCGGCATCGTCCTTCAAGCGATTCTTGGACATCTCCACGTACCAGTCGCAGAACTCGGTCCATGTGAAGTCGTAAATCGTCCGGGCCGCCTCGCTGAAGCGGAAGCCTTCGAGTTGCTCCGTGATGGCGTTAGTAGTGGTCGCCAGCCGGCTGAGAATCCAGCGATCTTCGACGGGCAGCGTGGCCATGTCCACAGGGCCGGGCGTGTAACCCTCCAGGTTCATCAACAGGAAGCGTGAGGCATTCCACAGTTTGTTGGCAAAGTTGCGGCCAAATTCGAACTTCTCGGACGCTTGTTTGGCCGTCGGCAAATCCGGATCATCGCTTGGCCACGGTCCACCGGGGCGGAAGGCCTTCTTGCAGCTCGGACAAGCCAGCTTCTTTGTCCGCATATACATGTGTTCTTGCTTCACCGGCACCAGCGTGTCGCAGTGCGGGCAAACATTGGCCACGGGCAGTCGCGAGTCCTGTGTCTCCGTCGTGAGGTGAACCATGCCAAAGCGCAAGGCGTCCGCTCCATAGCGGTCGATAATGTCGAGCGGATCAACACCATTGCCCTTCGACTTCGACATGCCTTCGCCGAAGCCGTCGAGAATCTTCGGATGGATAAACACATCGTGAAACGGCACTTCGCCGAGATTGTAGAGTGACGCGACCACCATTCGCGCCACCCACAACGAGATGATGTCGCGCGACGTAATCAACACATCGGTTGGATAGTAATGCTCCAACTCGGGCGTCTGTTCCGGCCACCCCAGCGTCGAGTGCGGCCAGAGCATGGAACTGAACCACGTGTCAAGGACGTCTGGGTCGTGATGAAATCCTTGACTCTCCAAAAGTCTGACCAGCGCTTGGTCATCATACAGTAGGCTCACATGAAGGAAACTTGGAGCCACCAACACCGTCGCAGTTGTATTAATGCGCTCGGCCTGCGGATCGCCCTCCTCCTGTGACTTTGTCCAAAGGTGGCCCCTCGCATACGCGTCGGCCGCTAGAGGATCACGAAACAACTTCTTTACGGCTATGGCTGCAGATTCCGCATCGCGAATCGTTTTCGACCAAACCGGTATCCGGTGTCCCCAATACAGTTGCCGGCTGATGCACCAGTCGCGC
>JANLTA010000093.1:0-7603 GCA_031362705.1 Gemmataceae bacterium
ATTCGCCATCTGATCGAAACGCTTGACCTGATGTACGACTCGTTCGGTCAACACCGCCTGAGCGAAGGCTGGACCAAAGACCTCAACAAAATGCAGAAGTGGCTGCGCGACCGGAACGAATAGTAGACGCCAATCTCCGCATCAAGATCGCGAGACGATGCGCGACGGCCACACCGTGGTTCCAACGTGACGGGATTGGATAAAATGAGTGAAACGGTCGCCGCTGACACGCCGCGGGCCGGCACCGACCGTCGCCCGGCTTGGAGTTGTCATTCCATTATGGCGGCCGGTTGCTCAAGAAGGCACTGATTTCAGATGCTTCCGTTCATTGAACAGTTGCTTGGCGAATCACAAACGCCAGTGGGCGTGGAACGCGACGAAATGTTGCGCCGCAGTCGCTCATGGCTCGACGAAGAGCACCAGGGCATTCAGTGGTCGCTCGTATGGCGGCACCTTGTCGACGAGAATCGCCTGCCCACGGGAATTGACCGAAACGATTTGCTGCGCCACGGACGTGACTGGCTGACAGAATCCCAGGAACGAAACGGTTGGACGCGCGTCTTGCTGCGCCTGCTCGATGAACCGAACTTGCCGGAGGATATTGACATTGACGGCCTATTGCGCTGCGGTCACGCGTGGCTCAGCGGGCGCGAAAACCACAAGGAATGGACCTTCATCTGGTGCCGTTTGCAGGACGAACCGGAATTGCCTGTGGCGATCGATCGAAACGAACTGTTGGGCCGCGGCTTCAATTGGCTAACGAGGAATGCAAACGTAGGCGGGTGGAGTGCGGTCTGGCGGCGTTTGATAGATACGGAGGATTTGCCCGCGGCTTTCAATCGGGACAAACTATGGCGGATCGGACATGATTGGCTGGTCGGACACCACGAACATAAGGATTGGACGCATGTCTGGCGGCGCTTGGTGGACGATAAGAATCGACCTGCGGGGTCCGACCGGATTGATCTCATGAAACGCGGACACGATTGGTTGGCCAGTCATCGCGACGACAAGGGCTGGAGCTATATCTGGCAGATTCTATTGGCGAATGAACCAGCACAAGCCGACAGACGGACAGAACTTCTGACTGCCGGCGGCCAGTGGCTGAATCGCCCGGAAAACCAACAAAGAGGCGAATGGGACAAGCTGTTCGAACAGTTTCTTGACGCCCGCGGGACTGACGACGAACTGATGCAAAATGCCGCGGCATGGATCTGGAATCACATAACTCAGCCGCAGGTTCCCATGCTGACGGCCAAATTACTTGGCGCGTCAACGCGGCCGATGGAACTGGACGACCTGGCCCAATGGCTCTTCGGATGGGTCAATGACAATTCCGACAACCGCAGTGTTCGCGCGGTTGTGAAGCATCTTCGGGCACGCATTCCCGTGGCAGCAATCACGGAACTGCGCTCAAGTCCCGGTTGGTCATTTCCTTTGACCTCCGGCTGGTCCAACCTGTTGGAATGGCTGGCATCCCCGCAGCACTCATTTGATGCCGCCACGTACGAGCAACTCGTCAAGGCGCAGACGGACGGGCAGCCGATCATGGGGCGAATCAGTCAACGCGTCCGGGGAGGATTTGTTGTGGAACTCACCGATCCGGCCGTGACGGCATTCCTCCCGGACGGTGAAGCCGACCTGGATCAACAGACTGATTCGGACTCGTACCTGGGACGTTTGAGCGAGTTCAGGATTATCCGGTCCAGAAAAGCCAACAAGTATATCCTCGTTTCCAGACGCAACGATGTTGCCGCCTTGCGTCTGGCGTCTATTCAAGCGGGCGATCGAATCGATGGCGTGGTCATCCGTCTGGAGAAGTACGGCGCGTTTATCGATGTCAACGGTATTGGCGGGCTGCTTCTTAAACAAGAAATGGCCTGGCGGACAGTGACTGATGCCGCCGAGTTCTGTTCGGTCGGACAACGAATTCAAGCGGTGGTCACGGAGGTTGACCTTGAAAAAGAGCGCGTCTTATTGAGCTTGAGACAATTGACGCCGTCGCCCTGGGAATCGATCGAACAGGTTTGCCCTCCCGGCTCGACGGCGCATGGCGTTGTCTTGCGAATCGTTGACTACGGCCTGTTTGTGGAACTCGACAGTGGCATTCAAGGTCTACTCCACCGGTCGAAAATTCCCAACGCCGGGGCGTTGGCCGAACGCTTTATTCCAGGCGAGCGGATTCAGGTCCGCGTTTTCCAAGTGGATGCGCAACAGAAAAGAATCGACTTCACCATGTTGGATGCCACGGAACGTCCGCAATTGTCTTGGGAAACGATCGAGCAGGCGTGCCCGGTCGGTTCGACGACAGGCGGCAAGGTCAAACGAATCGTTGACTTCGGCGTTTTCGTGGAACTCGATTGTGGGCTTCAAGGTCTCCTCCATCGCTCAAACATTCCCGGAACGCTGACGTTGGCAGAACGATTCAAGCTGGAGAAACAGATTCAAGTCCGCGTTTTCAAAATCGATATTCAACAGCGGAGAATTGAGTTGATCTTACCGGATACCGCGGAACAGCCTCGCGCGACGTGGGAGACGGTCGAGAGCGTTTGCCCTGTTGGCTCGAGTACGCGCGGCTTTGTCAGGCAAATCCTTGATTTCGGCGTGTTTGTGATGCTCGACTGTGGCCTTAAAGGCTTACTCCATAACTCAAGAATTTCCGGCGAACTCCCGCTGGCCGAACGATTCAAAATTGGGGAGCCGATCCACGTTGGCATTGTGAAAATTGATGCGCAGCAACACAGAATCGATCTGTCAATGTTGGGCGCTCCTGCAAGTTCCACATCACCATGGGAGACATTCGTACAAATACACCCAGTTGGTTCCGCGGCGCTCGGCCATGTCAAGTGTATCACCAATTACGGGGTGTTTGTCAAACTCGACTGTGGCGTCAGCGGCCTACTTCATCACTCGAAAATTCCCGGCGTGCCTGAGTTGGCCGAACGTTTCAAGATTGGTGAACCGATCCAGGTCCGTATCTGTGAAGTCGATTCACAACAGCGAAGAATAGGGTTTTCCATGCCGAACGACTTGGAACAGACCAGCCAGCTCGCTGAACTCGATAACGCAGCCGTCGGTCCCATCAGCAGTTGAGCATGGCTTCACTGTTGAAAACAAAGGTCGGTTCGCTTCGCTGTTACCAACGGTATTCCGCGCCGAAGTTGATGCCCTGTGCCCAGAAATCGGTGGTGTTGAAGAGCGGAGCCGGACGGACATCATTGATCGGCGTGGCCGCGCGGAAGTTCGGAATGCGGTTCACATCCAATACACGATCAATCTGGTCGCCGGGGCGGATCACGTTCGACCAATACAGGAAGTCGTAGCCGGCCGTGAGCTTGATGCGCTCACTGAACTGGTATCCCACTCGAAGCGTTGTTTCGGGAACAACGGCGAAGCGGTTATCCTGGCGATTGCCAATGTTACTGTTGAGCGCGAGCAAACCACCGTTGAAGGCTTGCGGTGCGGCACCCGCCACGGTCACAACCTGCGAGCCAGCCACGCTCAGCCGTTCGCGGGAACTACCGAGCGCTACGGAAGAGCGCAGGCCGACGGACCACTTATCGCGTTTGTATTCGTAGTCGGCACCAAACTGACCGCCGTAAAAGTCGTTGGTCGTTCGAAAGCGGTCGCTGATGGAAATGGTCGAACCGACGGGAACGCCGACCAGCGGATTGAAGGTATTCACGCGAATGTCCTCACGAATGTGCAGTTCTTCGTCGAGATGCAGGTAGCGGAAGCCGACGAACGCATCAAGCTGCGACGTGCAGCCGCGATACAAGTTGCGACGGAAGTTGGCATCGGCTCCCCAGAAGAAACTGGTCGTGTCGGCCACGAAGCGGCCGCCGACGCCGGCCGGCAAGCTGTAAACGATTTCACGATACTCGCCCGGTTGATTACCAATCCCCGGAATCCCGGCGTTGGCGGCTAGAAACGGCCGGAAGAGTTGCGGAAACTGCGCATCGTTCGCCGTATAGGTGTCATCGCGCCGGCTGGTGAAGAACACCGAGGCATCAAAGCCGCGCATGCCACACTCATCGAACGAACCACCGACGGAGAACCGCGCACCCGGCCGGAACTGTTCATCGAGCTGTTTGCCGCCGAGTAGCACCACCGTGTCGTTGCGGCCCAGCGCGCCGACATTGTTGTCGATAGCGGGTAACGGCGTCGATGATGTTGTCAACAACGCAGGCACACCGGCCGACTTGACCCACCACGCCAGGAACTCGCCGCGTACCCAAACCTGCGAAACGCCTCGCCCTTTGTACCAGTTGCGCCAATTGGTTTTGCAATCGCAGTCGCTCACTGCGTTGCCAGATTCGCTGACAACCGCGCCCGCAATGAACGGAATCGGGCACGCCTCCACCGGTATTCCAGTTTCACAGCACGGCAGCGGGTTGCAAACAACAGGACTGTCGGGCGGAACGGATTTCGGTACGGCGATGGTCTCAGCCGGCCCATCGGGAGCAGATGGCATTTGCGCCGGCGCGAGATCCGTTTTTGTCGGAACGGTATCCAGGAAAACGGGCATCGGCATCGCGTTCGCCGGCACTTGAGCGGCCACGGGAGTAATCGTCGGCGCCTTCTTCGTGCCTACGGCTCGCCATTCCACTTCGCCCGCCCGGGACACTCCTGCCAGACCGACCGCGAGTGCACATCCGCAGACCCATGACCGCTTCATGTTGGTGTCCCTTCCTGGGATCGTGTGGTACCGGCGCAATCCTTCACGCCGGCAACTTCGGGTATTTCGGCTATTCAGGGCAGGATGGGTAACGTGGCAATCTGCGGAATCGGCGAAACCCGAATGGGGGGTGTCGTCGCAACCCGTTTCTCCGGCACATGTTGAATGGAGGGCCGACTGATCGTGCCGGTCGAACGGGTTGTTTCAACTCGGCAATGCGTATCGCCGATTCCTTATTGACATGGTGTAGGGGTTATGCCATGACCCCCGCACGCAACAAGCCGAGCGCCAAATCGTGAATGGAGTGTCGACTACGGACACGATATTCTCGAAATTGGCACCCGGAAGGAGATGACTATGAACAAGACTCAACGTTCCACGCCACGAATAATCGCCGCCGTCGCTTTGGTGACACTCGCATCTGCGCCGGGCGTTCACGCTTACTTCGACACACTGCCGCCGATTCCCATCGTCGTGCCGCCTGTCGTCATTCCACCGGTCGTCTCGCCGCCCGCCGTCGATCCAGTTGTTGAGCCGCCGATAGTCGAGCCACCGATTGTTACACCTCCGGGTGGCTCGGAACCGCCTCCTGAAAATCCACCACCGACTGTCAACAACACACCCGAGCCAGCCACGTTATTGATGGGTTTGTCCGCCGCCGGCATCGCTGGCTTCGTGTCACGACGCCGCAAGTCGTAAACGTCAAAATGAAATGTCTCAATGCGGGACGGCTTCACGCCGTCCCGTTCGCTTTTTGCCAGCGCAAGATTGGCTCCTTTGCCGCCTTGAAATCATCAGGTCGGCTGATGGGCCATGAATGAGGTGCCTGTTTCAAAAACTCAGCATCTTCACCCGCAATGGCAATGAGCGCCTCGGCAAACTTGTCGAGCGTTTCTTTGCTTTCCGTTTCGGTTGGTTCCATCATCAGCGCTTCGGGCACCACCAGCGGGAAGTACACTGTCGGCGCATGATAGCCGTAGTCGAGCAGTCTCTTCCCCACTTCCATCGCGCTGATCTTCTTTTCCCGGCGCAGCGTCTTCGCGCTGGCAACGAACTCATGCATACAGCGATCACCGTGCGGCACTTCATAAATGTGCTTAATCTTGGATAGCAAGTAGTTCGCGTTCAACACAGCGACTTCGCTGACTTCGCGCAGCCCATCCGGCCCGAGCGTGCGGATGTAAAAGTACCCGCGCAGGATGATGCCTAGCGTGCCGAAGAAGCTGCGGACCCGGCCAATGGAAAGCGGCCGATCACGGTCCAACCGATACTGATCGCCATCCTTCACCACCAGCGGTGCCGGCAGAAACGGCGCGAGGAAATCGCGGACGGTGATCGGACCCGAGCCAGGGCCGCCCCCGCCGTGCGGGCCGGTGAATGTCTTGTGTACGTTGTAGTGCTGCATGTCGGCGCCGAAGTCGCCGGGCCGCGTCAGCCCGAGAATGGCGTTCATGTTGGCCCCGTCCAGATAGACGAGGCCACCGCGATCATGCATCAGCTTGGCGATTTCTGTGATGCGCTTCTCGAACAACCCGATCGTGTTCGGGTTGGTAATCATGAATACCGCGACGTTGTCGTCGAGTTTCGACTTCAAGTCATCCATGTCCACTAGACCGTCCGGTCCGCTGCCGACTTTGATCGATTCAAAGCCGGCCAGGACCGCGCTGGCCGGATTAGTGCCGTGGGCGCTATCCGGAATCAACACCCGCTTGCGGTGCGATTCACCTTTGTGGCGGAAGTAAGCGGCTGCCACATACAGTGCCGTCAATTCACCCTGCGCCCCGGCCGCCGGCTGGAGCGAACACGCATCCAATCCGGATACCTCGCACAGATATTGCTGCATCTCGTAAAGAATGTGCAACATGCCCTGACAAGTCGCATCTTCCTGCTGTGGATGCACCGCCGCCAAACCCGGCAGCGCCGCCAGCCGCTCGTGCCGCTTTGGGTTGTACTTCATCGTGCACGATCCCAACGGGTAGAAGGTCGTGTCGATGGACATGTTGCGCGCCGAGAGATTCACAAAGTGGCGCATCAAATCGATTTCGCCAATCTCCGGCAACGTCGATGGCACGGTCGATCGCGCCGATGCCGGAATGCTCGACGTCACCGGCACATCGCAAGCCGGCGTGCGATGGCAGCGCCGGCCCGTGTGGGAGAGTTCAAAGAGGAGTTCGGTCGCGAGTGAGATCATGGATGGTACGGTTATCTAAGCCAGTGCGGAGTATCGTCCAATCGCATCTTATTGGCCGCCGTGTTGGCCGTCTTCCGACTGGTGGACCTTCGCTGCAATTGCCCTAATCTTAGGACCGTAGCGGCTGCCGGTTGACAACAACGCAAAGACGCTCCGACGATGGCCACGGATGTTCGCTTGAAGGATGAACTCGGTTCGATCACTGATCAACTCGTAGCCACATACGAGGCCAGTGGCCGCACGCACCATCTGGGCCATTTGCCGCTGCCCAGTCGCGAGCCGGTCGCCGAGATTCTCGCCGACTTGTGCGACGTGCTTTACCCCGGCTTTGCCCGCCGGCAAAACCTCCACATCGGCAACGTTGGTTTCTATGTCGGCTCACTCATCGATGGCCTGCACGATAAACTCACCCAACAAATTGCCCGGGCCTTACGGCACGACCTTGCCGATGAGTCGCCGAAGGTGGACTTTGAAACACTGGCGCAACAAAAGGCCGTCGCTCTGTTGAGAAAGCTGCCCGCACTGCGCGGTGTGCTGGAAGAAGATGTCCGAGCCGCTTACGAAGGCGACCCTGCCGCCCGCAATCACTTCGAGGTCGTGTTCTGTTACCCCGGCTTGGAAGCGGTGACCACCTATCGTCTCTCGCACGAACTGCTCGGGCTTGGTGTGCCGCTCATCCCGCGAATGATGACCGAAGCCGCACATTCGAAAACCGGCATCGACATCCACCCCGG
>JANLTA010000375.1:0-4917 GCA_031362705.1 Gemmataceae bacterium
CTCGCGGATCTCAAGATGATCCGCACGTTGCAGGAACAGATCAATAAGCGAACGAAGGCTTATGCGGCCGAGTATCCCGGCGAGCAAGCCGGCGACCCCGGCATCCAGAAAGAACTGCATGGCCTTGCGGGCCGGCAGGACAAAGTCCATAAAGTGACTAAAGACCTGGCCACGGGGAAGAACGTGGGACAATAGACTGTTTGCGACGCTTCACAAAAGCGTATGGGAGACTGAAGATGAAACATTTCGCCGCCGCACTATTATTCGCAACCCTCACCGGCTTCGCCACCGCTGAGCCAACCAAAGTCTACACGTTCAGCACGCTCAAGGCCCCGAGTGCCGAGGTCGTGAAGGCGCGTGCGGATGCGTGGCTCAAAGTGAGTAAGGCTGATGTGGCGGCGCTCACCAAGGCTGCGGCCGTGTGGGCGCAGAAGGATCGCTCGACACTCGATCGGCTCGTTGATGTCATCGCCATTGGGCTTCCTGAGTCGGTCAAGATATTGGCAGAGGCACGCGACCCGGCCATCCCGGCACCGACCGAGCTGCCGACGTTACTCAAGGATTCGAAGGTGGAGCCGTTTGTGCGTTCCAACCTGGCGCTGGTTTATTCACGATCTTTGGCCAGCAAGCGCGTCTACGAAGAAGCGCTCGAAGCGCTTAAGTCAGCGACACCGGAAACGGTGTGCGATCCGGCGGCTTACTACTTCCATAAAGCCGTCGCCGAACATGCACTTGTGCAGAAGAATGCGGCACTGCAATCGATCGCGCGATTGATTGACGACGTGGCCGACGCGCCGGAACGCTATCGCACCGTGTCCATCCTTATGGTGCTGGACATGCAGCGCTGGAAAGACGAAGACAAAGACCTTGAGAACATTGCCCGACTCATGGACAACATCGAACGCCGGCTGGATCTTTCCCGTGCCGGCCCGAAAACCCAGGAACTGCAGAAGCGCGTGTTGAACCGACTGGACGAAGTCATCAAGGAAATTGAGAACCAGATCAAGTCCGGCAACGCCAATTGCCAATGCCCCGGCGGCGGTCAGCCCGGCCCTGGCAACAGCAACCAGCCCAACGCCCCGCAGCAGGACAGCGTAGGCGGCACCAACAGCGGCCCCGGCGTCGTCGATCCCAAGAAGCTCAAGCTCCTCGCCGAGAATTGGGGCAAGCTCCCGGAAAAAGAACGCGCCAAGGCCATGATGGAAATCACCAAAGACCTGCCGCCCCGCTATCGCGAAGTCATCGAAAACTACTTCAAGACGCTGGCGAAGAGTCAGCCGTGAGTGGACCTCTGACACACCGACTGGCAGGGTGTTTCTTATTCCTTGCTTCGTCGGTATGCGCCGCAGATCTCACCACCCTTTCCGGCAAGAAGCTCACGGGCGATGTTACGTCCATCAGCGGGCAAGGCATTGCCCTGAAGACCACCGGCGGCGATGTGACAACGGCGCTTGCCGATGTGCTACTCCTCGAACTTGGTTCAATCACATCAAGCCAAGCCAAGTTTACGGAAGTTGAACTGATCGATGGATCGGTGCTGCATTGCTCAGCCGTCGCCTTCAAGCAACAACAAACTGAGTTGACATTGCACGGTGGAACAGTGCTTAACGTGCCGCTGGCTTCAGTGAGTTCGTTGTTGAATGACGCCAATGATCCCAAGGTCCGGCAAGAGTGGCTGCAACTCGTGCGCAAGCGCGGGCAGTACGACCTGTTGGCTGTGCGCTCCGATGGCAAACTCGACGCCTTAGATGGCACCTTTGGCCCCGGCAGCGATACTGGCGATGCCATTGAGTTTTCGCTCGCCAGCGCCGAGCAGAAACTCAATCCGAAACTGGCCCGCGTTCAAGGACTGGTCTTCGTCCGCAAACCCGTCGCCGACGCTCCAACCACGCCGTGCAAAGTCACCGATACCGCGGGTAACCTCATTGTTGCGCGACATGTCCGGACGGATGGTGACGCCGTGATCGTCGAACCCGTCGGCGGCGGTACCGTGCGCTATCCGTCGCTGAAGTCGCTGGCCCGGCTCGACTATTCCAAGGGCAAGCTCGCTTATCTGTCTGACATGGAACCAGTCGAGAAAGAACAGACATCGACAGAAGACTTGGTCTTTCCATTCCGTCGCGATCGCAATCTCTACGGTGGCCCGCTGCGGCTCAATGGCGTGAACTATGCGAAGGGCCTCGCCATCCATTCGCGTGCGGTGCTGACTTACGACATCGCCGGCGACTACAACGAGTTCCGGGCCACGCTTGGCGTCGATGATGTCGTGCGCTCGGAGAACGGCACGCCGGTCTTGTTGCGTGTCATTATTGAAGGCGATGGCCGCGAACTGTTTCGCGGCGATGTCCGCAACCGTGATGCGCCGAAGCCAGTTGCCGTGGACGTGAAGAACGTCCGCCGCTTGAAGATCACGGTGGCCGCGCCGCTTCTCGATCTCGGCAATCAGGTTGATTTGTGCGACGCGAGGGTAACAAAGTGACCAACGTTTTCGTGTACAATATCGGCATGGAGGAGTAGACCCATGAAAACACCAGAACAAATCATTGCCGCCATAGAGATCCTATCTCAGGACGACTTTCGCAGAGTTGCGGACTGGGTTGCCGACCGTGATCAGGAACTTTGGGACGAACAGCTTGAGCGCGACGCGGCAGCCGGCAAGCTCGACGAGTTATCGGCGAAGGCCCGTGAGCAACATCGTCTCGGCCTAACGCGACCTGTCTGATGCACCGGACTACGCCGGACTTTTGGCGACTCTATCATTTGCTGCCGGATTCCGTCCAACGCACCGCGGATCGGTGTTACGAATTGTTGCGTAGTAGCCCGGTTCATCCATCATTGCGTATGAAACGTGTTGGCGACTACTGGTCCGTTCGAGTTGGCAAACACCATCGTGCATTAGGTGTTGATTCCGCGGATGGCATACTATGGTACTGGATTGGGCGTCACGATCAGTACGAAAAGGAAATTGCAACGCCATGATTCCATTGCTGTTTCTTGTCATTTGCGGTTTAGCGCAAGCGCCGGACGCCGTCCGCGACGCTGAAACTCAGCGCGTTGCCGTCATCGCGAAGATTCGCCCCGCCGTCGTCGCGGTCTTCGCCAACGGCGGTCAGGGCGGCGGCTCCGGTGTACTCATTGATGCCGATGGCTTTGCTCTGACCAATTTCCACGTCGTTCAAGGCGTCGGCCCCACTATGAAATGCGGTTTAGCCGATGGTGTACTTTACGATGCCGTGCTCGTGGGTCTGGATCGTGTCGGCGACGTGGCGCTCGTTAAGTTGTTGCCGAAAGAAAAAGGCAAGCCGTTCCCGTTCGTGCCGATGGGCGATTCCGACAAAGTCAAAGCCGGCGACTGGTCGCTGGCCATGGGCAATCCGTTTCTGCTCGCCACCGACTTCACGCCGACTGTGACGTTCGGCATGGTTAGCGGCGTCCACCGTTATCAATACCCTGCCGGCACGCTGCTCGAATACACCGACTGCATCCAGGTGGATACGTCGATCAATCCGGGCAATTCGGGCGGGCCGCTGTTTAACACGGCCGGCGAGTTGATCGGGATCAACGGTCGCGGTAGCTTCGAGAAGCGTGGCCGGGTGAACTCCGGCGTGGGCTACGCCATCTCGATCAATCAGATCAAGAACTTTCTCGGACACCTGCGGGCGGGCATCGACACCGATCATGCGACACTCGGTGCCACGGTAAAGACCGTCGAGGGCGACGATGACCCTACGCCGCGGATACTCGTGCAGGCGATGCTGGAGGATTGCGATGCGTATCGACGGGGCCTGCAACCCGATGACGAGTTGGTCGATTTCGCCGGTCGCCCTGTCGCGAGCGTCAATCAATACAAGAACGTCCTGGGCATTTACCCGAAGGGCTGGCGGTTGCCGCTGACGTATCGTCGCAACAATGTCAAAACGGAGATTCTGGTTCGCTTGCAGGCGCTGATGCGTGCCGAAGACAAAGACCCGGCGGAACGCCCGCGCCCCGGCCGGCCTCAACAGCCGCCCGCACCCAGTCAGCCGCGCAATAGCGATGCGATGAAGCTGTATAAGGCGAAGAACGGCTACGCTAATTACTATTTCAACGAAGTTGCGCAAACGAAGCTGCTTGATCAGTTCAAGACGCACGGCGATTTTGCCACGCTCGACGGCAAGTGGATCATCGAGGGCGAGTTGGAACGAAAAGGCGTACGGTCACCTTTCAAGCTCACAATTGCTGAACAAGCCGACGCTGGCGGCAAAGGCACAAAGACGGTGATCAGCGCTGATATGTCGGGCGTGATCTTTTCCCTCGAACCATTGAAGGAGAATCCCGACCCGCGCGAACTCCATGATCCACCCGGCAGCGGCGGGCTGCTCATGGCCTTGTATCACTATCATCGGTTCTTGACGATGGGAGCAAAGGGCTTTGAAGGCGAATTCGCGCATGGCGGTAATGAGCCGTACTACATGGCAATGACTGAAAACAAGTCGCAGCGCTGGATGGGTGGCGGGGCCGATGCGGAAACGCTGGTCACGGAACACGCGGCCGTAAAAGGCAAATGGTATTTTTTCCGGCGTGATGCAAGGCTGCTCGGCGGCGAAGTGTCGTTGAGCAAAGATGAAGATCCGTGCGAATTGACATTTGGCGACTACAGCCCTGTGGATGGGCGGCAATTTCCACATCGAATCGAAGTCCGCTCCGGCGATGAGGTTTTTGGTATCATCCACGTGAAGAACGTACAAGCGGCGAAGAAGTAGAAATGCAAGTTATTGTACCGATGAAAGATGAACGAATTGGCGGTCGTGGTCTTAGGTTCCCCTCTCCCCTTGGGGGAGAGGGGTTAGGGGTGAGGGGTTTGCAACTTCGCCCGGCAAGCGCCGTGGCCCCCCCCCCCCCCCCCCCCCACCCCCCCGGGGGGGGGGGGAAAAAAAA